>JAHIUF010000031.1 GCA_018817005.1 Nanobdellota archaeon | reverse complement strand
TTTGATGAGTTAATAAATGAAAGCGATTTGAAAAATATAACTCAAGAAGTGATTGAGACAAACCAAACATTAAACACAACAACAATTAATCTTACCATAAATGTATCAGAAGATTTCAATGAAACAATCGAAAATGAAACTATAACTATTAACAAAACAATAATTATTAATGAAACAAATAAAACCTCAGAAAATTTAACAATAGTTTTGAATGAAACCATTAATCAAACAATAAATATCACAATAGAAAGTGTATCTCAAAACATAACCTCAAATATTTCTATAAACGCAAGTTTAAATATAACACAGCAAATATTGGAAAACTTTACAGAGATTATAACCACTAATATTAGTTATCAAAACATAACTTTTAATGAAACTTCAAATACAACAATTATAATAAATATCAGTGAAGAAAATGAAACACAAATAATTACTGACTCAATAATCTTGAATATTAGTGAGACAAATCATACAGAAATAATAAATGAAACCTTAATAGAAGCGCAAACAATAATAATTTTTAATAAAGAATGCAAAGAAACCTGCCTCCTAGAAAACATTGGCGCAAATATCACCATAATAATTGAAGTAGAAAATGCAACGGTAATACTAAACAACATAACCTATCAAATACTTATAGAAAATAATGCACCACAACAAATAAAAGAAATATCAGATATATTCATAACAAATAACAATTATACGATAAACTTATCAGAGTACTTCTACGATTCTGACGGCGATAAATTAACTTATGATGCAAAAGAAGTTGCAGAAATAAAAACAATAGTGGAAGAAAATATGATAACATTCACATCAAACAACACCGGAAACTACTCAATGTATGTGTATGCAACAGACGGAGAAGAACTTGTAAGAAGCAATGAATTTAACATAGAAGTTCTAGCTGAAGAACAAGAAGAGTTATTGAATGAAACCATAAACATAACTCCGAAGATAACAAGCAAGAAACACTTTAGCTTAAAAGAAAAACCAGAGTTTGAATATGAATATATAAACAAAGCAGAATATGAAAAAATAAAAGACAAAGACCTAAAAATAGACCTTGAAAAACACAAAGAAAAATATATTGATGAAAAACAAGAAGTAACTATAGAAATTTACAGTAAAAAAGGACACAAAATAAGTTTACAACCAGAAATAATCAGAGACAGAGAAGGAAAGTTCAGAATCGAGATACCAACACAACGAAGTTTTAAACCAGGAAAATACACACTAAAAATAGAGTTAATAAAAGATGGTGAAACATACATTGTAGAGCAAGACTTCACATGGGGAGTACTAGCAATAAACACACACAAAAGCATCTATCTTGAAAATGAAACTGCAAACATAGGAATAGCCGTATTAGACGATGAAGGAAGAATGGTTTGTGACGCAGAAGTATTGTTAGAAATAACAAGTCCTGACAATGAAACAATAACATTATCGACTTCTGAAGAAAGCATAATTATAAGTCCAGAATGTGAATATTACGGAGTTACAAATATGCCCGATTACTACACTTATTACAATACAACCAACACAGGATTATATGAAATGATTCTAACTGCCTTGACAAGAAATGGTGAAAGAAATATAACAGACAACTTCCAAGTAGAAGAAAAACCAGATTATGATGTTGTAAGAAAAGGACCAACAAGAATATATCCACCAGCAAAGTATATGATTAATTTCACAATAAAAGCAAATAAGAATCATAACGGAGAAATAACAGAGTATGTACCAGCAAACTTTGAAATAACACCACAACAAGACTTAAGCATAACAACTGTCGGAGACACAAAAAAACTTACTTGGAACAAACAGCTTAAGAAAGGAGAAACATATGAAATAAACTATGAGTTTGATGCACCAGACAAAAGCCCAGAATTCTACATATTAGGCGCTCTTGAAATTGGTGAATGGACAGAAGCAAGACAATGGCAAATAGCAAGCGATGCGCCAATCATAGAAACACTCCTACCAATTGTAGATATAGACTCACAATGCCCTCTTGCTAGTGCATTGACATCCACAGGTGTTGCTTTAATAACTGTAAGTGATGATTCACGAACAGACAGTTGGGATGCCGGCTGTCCAGATAGGAGTGAAGAGTTAATTGTTGAACTAAGCGATGTTTCAAATTTCATTTCGACTGTTAATAACTTGTCATGTTTTGTTGAGTACATAAATGAAGGCGGAGCACCTAACCCCTGCGGTAACTTTTATGTTTATGATGACAGAAGCGGAAACCAGCTTGGCTCTACTGTCAGCATGCCTGCTGATGAATCAGGTCCTGATACTATTGTAAGCGCTACAGACTTACAAACAGACCCTGACTTCCAAACAACAGACGTCAACAACCTGCATATCAGGATTGTTAACCTTGACCCTGGAGCACCAAATGATGCTGTTTGGATTGATAAGATATGGTGTGAGATAAACTACACTACAAACTATGCTCCTGTAATGAACAGTTCAAGGATAAGTCCAACAACAGCATACATTAATGATACGCTGGTTGGTTATTGTAACGCAACAGACGCTGATGGAGATGATGTTAGTTATTATTATAAATGGTATAAAGACAACACATTGAATTCAAGTGGTTGGGCAAACAACTCTGGGGACAACTACACACAAGGAGTAGAAGTTAATGTGGCCAATGTTAGTGACTCTTTAACTAGTGCCGGAGAAAACTGGACCCTAAGCTGCTTAGCAAACGATGGAATATTTAATAGTTCTTGGTTGAATTCAAGTATTATTATTCAGAGTTCTTTAGTTGTGTCAGACGCAAATGCTGCTCCTCAAAAAATACTGAATGGGACAAATGTTAACATAACAGCCAACATAACAACCTTGTCAGGCAGCGTTGACACTGTTATCGCCCAAATATATTATCCAAATGAAACAAGCTGGCAGAATGCAACCTTAACAAATGGTGGCAGCGGAGATATTTATTGGAACGACACTGTTACTGCACAATTTTACCCAACAGGAACTTACATCATAACAATATGGGTTAATAACTCTATAGGAGAGATTGATAATTCTCAGGAAACATGGTTTGCACCTTACCTAAATTTAACTGAAAGTGATGAAATTGCAATAGATGGAAACTTTGCTGATTGGGGCGATGTGAAGAATGTTACTGACCTTGAGGGTGATGGAGCAGGAAGTAAATTCGCTGAACTGGTATTTGTCAATAACTCATATTATAGTGCTATTACTACTAGTTCAAAAAGAGGCATAACAAGAGACTTGGAAGGCAATATCAAGATAACTTTTACCAGAGATGTTCCTTTGGGATCTGCCGCGAACTATAGTTCTTATGTTGCAACATCAGCTGATGAAGGAAACACCTGGACTTTTGAAATGATAAGTGAACTTGATTTGAGTGTAAATTCTGCAAGTACCCAGACCATAGTTATTGACAGCCAAGAAAACATCTGGGTTTTTTGGAGTGATGCAGCTAATACAGGACAAACCTATCCTGATGATGTTTACTATAATTTTTATAACTCAAGCGCAAGTACTTGGAAGGGTGAGCAGGCAATGCCTGATATGATTGTTGCAGATAGAGAAAGTGTTCCATCAATTGGAATAGATAGCAATGATAACTTGCATGTTAGTTACTCCGACAGAGCTGGAGGTTTATGGAAAATAGGATACAGATATTATAATCTCAGCAGTGGCACATGGAGTGCTTTAGATTCGTTGAGCGGAAACTCATTTATTGCAAATCAAAATTTAGTTATTGACAGGGATAACAATGTTCATATTTCTTATAGGGATATTGATGCTGACTCTGATGCGACCATTGCATACCGTTTTAGGAACGCAAGCTCCGGAACATGGAACGCGGCAGAATGGGCAGGCGACCAGACGCAATTAGACCAAGCAACTAGTGATAATTCAATTGTGGTTGACAGCCAGAAAACAGCCCACATACTATATTATCAGGATGAAGACATAGGAGATATAGCAACCCTGAGATACAGCAAGCGATACTTCAATGGAACATGGGAAAAAGGCCTTAACTTAAGCGAATTAGACTTCGGCACAGGCGGTGGGGGAGTATATTATAACACTTTTTGGATATCAGCAGACATAGAAGACAATATTTATGCAATGTATAAAAAAGGAGACAACATTTACTATAGAAAATATGATAATGCGACAGCAATATGGGAAACTGAAGTGCAGCTAATCACAGGAGCAATTTATTCTGGTTTAAGACCGGCTTTCGCAACATGGCCTGAGAAACTAAGAAATGACAAGCAAATTGATTATGTTGTTACCCAAGGCAGTGCTGCACCTTATAACCTCACGTACAACAGACTAGACCTGATAAAAGACAATTTTGACATTAAAACAATCGGTCTTGCTAATAATCAAAACAACTTGTTTATAATGATGGAGTTGAACAACAGCTTTGACTACAACAGTTCTAATATCAGACACCACAGAGTTTTTATAAGTAATGATGACAGCACAGGAACAAACATAACACCTGATTCCAACCTAGCACTTCCATTCAAATATGACTACATGATAGAAGCCTTTAATTCAACATTATGGAGAATATACAACAGCTCAGATGATTACGTTGCAAACGCTACTGCTGCAACCAATGACTCATTAGTAGAAATAAGTGTGACTTTGTCAGACTTAGATATATCTTCTGATGATAACATAAACCTGACCTTTGAAACAGGATCATATATTAATAGGTATGACTTGACTCCTGATTATAACAGTTTTATAAGTTATACTATTGAATCCCCATCAAACACAGCACCCGTTATATCAAGTGTTTGGTCAACTCCTGCAAGTCCAACAGAAACTGATAGTATAACTATTAAGATTAATGTTTCGGATAGCAATAGTGGGCAAACAATGAACTGTAGCCTAAGTGGAGATTTAACTGGAAGCAACACCACAACCACCAACGGAGAAAACCTAACAATAAACATAAGCATAGGAACACAAAGCGCAGGAACACATTATTACAACATAACATGTTCAGATGGCACTGCAAATGACACAAGCTTGAATAATAATGTGACAGTAACAACAACAGGAGATTTATGTAATGCTCCTGTTAGCGGTAATTGGGATGTAACCTCAACAGAATCTTGCTCTGACCAAACAATAACCATGAACGGAAATGTTACAATCACTGGTAGTTTAACATTAGATAACATAACTTTAATTATGAACTCATCAACCAATGGAGAGTTTGTGATAAACAATACCGGAACACTAAACATAAACAACAGCAACATCACATCAGGATATAAGAACGGAACAACAAACTATGAATGGTGGAACTTTGCTGGAAGTAGTTTAAGAATAGAAAACACAGACATAACATATCTAGGATACTATGGTGATAGTACTGAACCAGTGATGCATCGTGGATTATACATTGGCACAAATAATTCCTTAGTTAAAAACAACAGAATTAATTCTGTAACATATTTTACTTATGGAGTATACATATATGGAGGATACTTCAACAACATAACAGGAAACAATGTAACTATGAATCCAACTTTGGGAAGCGGTGATAGAAACTATGGAATAGCATTGAGGGATAATGCAAATAACAACACAATAATAAACAACAGAATAATTACAACTAGACATTACAGTCCAGGAATATATCTTAGAACTGCAAGCAACAATAATTTAAGTAACAACATAATAACTGTCAGTACTGGAAACGATGGGACTAATGGTATAACAATAGAAGTTGATTCCTTAAATAACTATATAAGTTATAACAACATAACAACAACATCAGGCATGGCCATAAGTATCTCTTCATCAGCAGGTCAAACTCTTAAAAACAATTTGCTTAATCCAACCACTTACTATGATATAAACATAGCAGGCTCTACAAAAGATCATTTCAATCAATCAATAGATACTACAAACAAGATTAATAACAAAACAATATACTATTATTTCAACGAGCAAGACACAACAATAAAGAACACACTTGATATTGGTATAATGTACTTAGCATGGTCAAATAATGTTACAATCACAAACAACACCTTTGATTTAAGAGGATTAAGACTTTATTACACACACAACACATCAATTGATAGCAATAATTTCAACTCATCAACCAATTATGGATGGAATGACATGATAAGATTACAAGCATCTAATTACAATAATATTTCCAATAATAACATAACACTTGAAGCATCACTTTATTCGCGTGGAATATATTTAGAACAAAACAATTATTTCAATAAAATAATTAATAACACAATAAAAGTTTATTCTTACAGATCACCTGCTGTGCAAATAAGAATCAGCGATAATAATACCTTAACAAATAACAACATAACAACTTATAGACCAATACAAGACTTAGTACATTCAACACCTATAAGATTCACAACTGCTTTTGATAATGTGTTGATAAACAACTTCTTAAAAGCCAATGACATAAATACATATGATATTTATAGTGAAAGCACGGGACGAAATTATATTATAAACAACACATTTAACAAAACAAAAGTTAACTTTTCAAACGCAGCGTCAAAAATATATGTCCAATGGTACTTAGACGTGAATGTAACTGATGTTTCTGGTGCTGTTGAAAACGCTAATGTCACTGGTTATAACAATACAAACAATGAAGTATTCTCAGAATTAACAACAGATACGGGATTCATTGTAAGACAAACATTAACAGAGTATGTACAAAACTACACAGGTAAATACTATGAAACGAACTACACCATAAACACAACAGCAAACAATTATGTGAATGACTCAAGACAAGTAAACCTAACAAACAGCATGCAGATTGATATTGTACTAACACAACTAAACCTTACACCAACAATTACAGGTGTTTGGTCAACACCAACTAGCCCAACAAACACAGACAGCATAACAATTAAAATCAATGTCACAGATAACAACACAGAAGAAACAATGAATTGTAGTCTAAGCGGAGATTTAACTGGAAGCAACACCACAACCACCAACGGAGGAAACCTAACAATCAACATAAGCATCGGAACACAAAGTGCAGGAACATATTATTACAACGTAACATGTTCAGATGGCACTGCAAATGACACAAGCTTGAATAATAATGTGACAGTAACAACTACTTGTCCAGCATATGGAAACATGATAGTTGTATGTCAAGCAGGAGGATGCTGTAACGCTACAACAATACAAGAAGGTATCAACTTAGCATCACAAAACTGGGAAGTGCGAGTTATAGACAGTGAAACATACAATGAGGATATAATAATTAACAAAACCATAAACCTAACAAGCAACGCAACAATCAAGCCAACAATTAATGGAACAGGAAATAAACATACAGTAAATATAACTGCTCACAATACAAAACTATCAAGATTCATAATAAGAAACTTTGGAGAAATAGACAGCATCAACAATGTGTTTTCAACTAATTATGATAATCTAACCATAGAAAATAACCAAATATTAAGACGCTCAAATGCAAACTACCCATATGGAATGTCAATAAAATATTCCAAAAACAACATTATAAGACATAACTCATTCAGCATTAATAGCACAAACGCAGGAACAACTTATCCTGTAGGAATATACTTGTTATATAATAATAACACATTAGTTTATAATAATACAATAAGAACAATAGGTGGAAGTGGATACGCAATATACTTACGACGAACTAACCACACAAACATATCACACAACCATTTAGAACCAAAATCAACCTCAGTACATTTCTCTCATGGAATAATGATGTATGAATGGGTTTACCACAACAACATAGAATACAACACAATTAATATACTATCACAAGACTTAGGGGTTTCATATGGATTATACTTATGGAATGACGTAGACTACAACAACTTCAATTATAATAATATAACTGCATCTGCAGACCAAGCAAGACCAGTATTTTTGAAAACAGGTGCTGACAACAATAATTTCTCAAATAACATAATCTTTACATCAGGAGGAAACACCAACACACTATTAATAGGAGACACATCAGCAGACGATTGCAACAACAACAACTTCAGGAATAACATATTTAATTGTACAGAAACAGATTGTTGGAATATAAAAATAGAATATAGTGAGAATAACACATTCTATAATGATAAAATTTACGGGCCAGGAACATATCACATAGTAATTGCAGATGCTGATGGACCAGAAGATATAAACACCTTTATTAACGTTACCTACGACAAATCAAAAACAGGCTTAAGTTCCGGACATAATGGTGCTACAATCGTATTTAAATGGTATTTAGATGTTAATGTTTCTAATAGCTCTGGTGCTATTGAAGGAGCTAACATCACAGGTTACAACAACACAAATAATGAAATATTCTCAGAACTAACAGCTGCAACAGGATTCATAACAAGACAAACACTAACAGAATACACACAAAATTATACTAACAAACTTTACCAAACAAACTACACCTTAAACACAACCGCGGACGGATACACATCAGACAGCAGAGATGTAAATCTAACAGAAAGCAAACAAATAAACATCTTGCTAACAGCGACACCTTCAAACACAGCACCAACAATAACTTCTGTCCAGTCATTATCTGCACAAAATCCAACAGATGGAACAACAACAAGTGTCGAGATTAACTTCACTGTTCAAGACACTGATAGTAACCACAATCACACATCTACATCTGTTTCCTTTACAAAAGATGCTGTTTCAAGAACTGGAACTTGTTCTAACAATACTTTAGACTCTGAAAACGTTACGTATAATTGCTCTGTTGACATGCAATATTATGACTTGCCGGGTTCTTGGACTATAAATGTTTCAATAGAAGATGATGAAGGAGAATCTGCTTATAATGACACAACAACCTTCACTTACAACTACTTGTATGCATTCAGGCTTGAGAAAGCTTCAATAAGTTTTTCATCTGCAGTTCCTGGAACGCAAGGATTAAATGCTTCAGATGATCCTCAGATTTTAAACAACACAGGAAATGCAAACTTTACTTATGTAAATATAACTGGTTATGACTTGGCATTTGGAGCTAACAGAATAGGATTTGGAAATTTCACTGTTAATGCAACTGTTGATTCTGCTGGTTTTAAAGTTGGTTCAAACAATTTGATTTCTGGTGCAACCCTTCCTCGTAATTCAACTCAATACTTGTATATCTGGCTTGATTTACCAACTAGTCTTCTTAATGGTACTTATACTACCAATTCTACCACTCAATGGTTGATTGAAGCTTATAATTAGTTTTTTCGCCTTTTCTATATTCAAAACATCAGAAAATCGAAACATTTATATATGAATATATCTAAAAAGGCACCAGTATACTAAAAAATACATTAATTTGTGAGGTTTAACAAAAAAATGAGCTCAAAAAAAATCACAATAATATTTCTGACAACAATATTGTGCGTAATAACGCTAATTGGTTTGTTCACACCAGTAATAGGACAAGCCTTTGGAGCAAACAACACACAGAAATACTTCAACATATCAGTTGTAATAAGCAACGCTGCACCGACTATTACAGGAGTATCTGCAGCTTCAGGAACACCAACAGAAGGAACAACAACTGCAGTTCACATATACTTCAATGTAACAGATACAAACGGATACACAGATGTTAATCCGACACAGGCATCAGCAAACGTAACATTTAATGGAGTAACAAGATCAAGTGCAAGTTGTGCAGATTACGGAGCATGGACTGGAGGAAACATCAGAGGAGTTGATTGTACAATCAACATGAATTATTACGATGAATCATCGGCTTCATGGGATATAAGTGTAAGAGCTATTGATGGAGCAGCAGCAGTGGCTAATGACTCGAATGCAAACACGATGACATATGATACGTTATACGCATTCACGCTAGAACAGTCAAATATAAACTTTAACTCAGCATCACCAGGAGCCACAGGTTTAAACGCATCAGACGACCCACAAGTACTGAATAACACAGGAAATGGCGCATTTACAAAGATAAACATAACAGGGCATTCTTTAACCAATGGTGAAGATACGATTGGCGCTGGAAACTTTACAGTAAACGCAACAGCAGATGCAGCAGGTATGGCTGTAGGAAGTAACATCCTAATAACTGGTGCAAGCTTATCTGTAAACTCGACACAGAATTTATATGTTTGGTTGGACTTGCCATCAGGACTAAGTAATGGTACATATAGTACGAATTCAACTACTAACTGGTTGATTGAAGCCTACAACTAAAGAATTTAAAATTTAATTTTTTTTTATTTTCTTTTTCTTTTAATTAAAAACGAAAATATTTAATAGTATAATTCTTAAAATGAAAGAAGATGAAACAGTTTTTAATACTTATATTGTTATTAACCATACCTTTATCATACGGATTAGGCGTAGCTCAAGATTACATGGAAGATAACACTTTAAGACTTTTAAAAGGTGAAAGCCATTTTGTAAGACTTACACTACAAAACCCTGAAGATGTATCTGTAAATGTTAAGATAACCCTTGAAAGTGAAGTAGCAGAACTCACCGATAAAAACCCAACATACAATCTTTCACCAAAATCTTTTGATAATGAATTATTCATAAAAATAACTTGTCCAAAAAATGCAAAAATAGGAGATTATTATACTGTAACCTACGCCGTAGAACCTCAAACAAGTAGTGATGGAGGACAAATAGGAATGAATATGAGAATTAGACGATCTTTTGATGTAGTAATTGTAAATGAAGACGGAGTTGGTTATAACAAATACATAATGAAAAAAGCAAGAGAAGAAACTCCAAAAAGAATAAGAACTGTAAAAAGTATACTAATAGGAATATTATCAATTGTTATTCTAGCAGGGATATTTATAGGTCTTGTAAAAAAAAGCAATCTTCTATCAGAAAAATTACTCAAAAAAGATAAAACTATACAAAAAGATAACAAACAAAAAAAAGAACAAATAAAACTAAAAAAAGAAATAAAACCAGAAACAACAGATGAAGAAGAAAAACAAGAACTAAAAAGTGAAACTGCAATACCAGATGAACAAAAAATAAAAGATGCAACTGAAATCAAAAAAGAATTAGAACAACCTGCAGAATCACAAGACCAATACTTCTACTTTCACAACGGAACAACACTGAAAAGCATAATGGATATTTACTATTATTTACGTGTAATGCCACAAGAAACCTTTAAAATACATGTTTCAACAGACAAAAACGACTTCTCGAACTGGGTTTTAGGAGTATTTAAAAAACCAGAACTCGCAAAAACAATGAAGTTTTGTCAAACAAAAGAAGAAATGATGAAAGCAATAGAACATGAATGGAAAAAATAACTTCAAATTAATCATTCTGCTTTTCATAACTGCAATATTTTCAATTGCAGCAAGTTTTGACATAGGTATTACAGTTGTTCAACCAGAAGTTCAATATAATCTTAATCAAACCGAACAATTGAATAAAACTGTTAATACAAACGGTCCAAACATAAGCATAAGAATACCACTAATTTATAATCTGGATGAAAACAAAAATGTTAATATAGAAAAACCAACAGGCTGGACTAATGGATTTAACTGGGCGGTTTTCGAAGAAGGAAATGAAACAATAGTTACTGAAACTCAAACACATTTATTCTGGGAAGCAAAAAAAGATACAATTGCAGTTTTGGAGTTTGAAGTTTTAGCTCCAATAATAGTTGAAGATTCAGAAGTAATAACAATAGCTTATTATGAAAAAAACATAACTGTTCAAGCACAAAATCATTTTACAAATGTTTCTGCATCAACAGCAATAAGTGAAAATCATACAGGTTATAGTTTGTATTGGAATAATGGGTCTGATTTCATCGATAAAACCAATACTTTTAATTTACAAATAATAAATAACACAGCGGAATTTTCTGGATTTCACACATCAAATCAATACTTTTCAATACAAGGATATTGTGAAGAAAACTGGGTTTGTGAAGCGTGGTCTGGAGATGACTGTGGTTCAAGATTATGTTTTGATGTGAATGATTGTGGGACTGTGATAAACAAACCACTAGTGTCAAAAACCTGTGTTGTTGTAAGCACAAGTAGTGGGGGAAGCTCCAGCAGTAGTTCCTTTATTAGCACTAGCACCCAAGAAGTGGAAGAAGAAACAGATACAATAACTGCAATAACAATGGTTCCTGAACTAATAACAATAGAAGCAACAAAAGGAGAGCAAAAAATACATTCAATACAACTAATAAGCAAATCCAATCATGACTTAACGTTAACTTTAGACTTAAAGCCAGAAATGAGATATTTATCTCTTGAAACAAATACTATAGACATTCCTGCAAATGATAAGAATTCAATAAATCTTCATCTAAATGTTCCAGAAGATGCGTCTATTGGAGTTGATACATACAGCTTTACAATCAAATTTGCTAGTTTTGAAAAAACAATAACAATAGTTGTTTCTATAATTGATGAAGAGATATATGGCGACGTACAAATTAAAAATTCAAATATTCCTGTCGGGCAAGAAGTTGTCATAGCTTACAAAGTTTTAAACTTTTTAAAAAGAGACATAGAAGATGCAGAAACGGTTTTTTATGTTAAACAGAATGATGACTTACTAAGAATATTAAAAAGACAAACAATAACAATTGATAAAAATTCAGATCTAAATCAATATAGTTTCTCAGCTTCAGATTTAAAAGAAGGAGAATTTGAATTATGTGTTGATTTGATAACAAAAGATGACACAAAAACAGACTGCGAAAAAATAACAATCACAAAAACAAAAGAAACAGAAGAAACAAGTAAATTAATAGAACAACCAAAAACAACAAAAACAAAATTTAACTTCTTATTCACAATACTTGTTATCCTAACATTCATTATAATTCTGCCAGTAATACTTTTTATTGAGTACCAAAAGAATCATTTATTTGGAATACCAAAAAACATCACAACAAAAAAACAATTAATAAAATATTTAGAAAGAATTAGTGAAAAAACTTTTTTAAAACACGCAGGAACAGAGAAAAATGATTTTAGTGATTTTGTGAATTACGTTTTTGAAAATGAAAAACTAGCCAAGAAAATAAATAATTTAGACAAAAAAGATGAGTTAATAAAAGCTTTAAAATTTACTGAAGAAGAACCACAAACTAAAATACAAGAGTCAGAGAAAATAAAAAAAGAATCAAAACCAGAATCTAAGCAGGTGCTTGTTGAAAAAGAAACAAAAGAAACCAAACAAGAACAAGAAGAAACAGAAGAAATAAACAACAAACCAATAGAACAATTAAAAGTCAATCAAAAATTTTGTGAAGAACCAACAGATAAAAACAAATATTTCTATCTTTCAAACAAAGTAATCTTAAAATCAATTGCAGACCTTGAAAGTTACCTGCGCGTGATGCCACAAGAAGTCTTTGAAAACCATGTTTCAACAGACAAAAACGACTTTGCAAGCTGGATTTTAGGAGTATTTGAACTGCCAAGACTGGCCAAAAAAATAAGTGATTCAAAGACAAAAGAAGAGTTAATAAGCGTTCTAAAAGAAGAAGTTAACGAAAACTTATGAAAAAGTTTAAAAAAGAATGCTGTTTTTTCATTCACTATCATGAAAATAAAAGAACTACAAGCAAAGCAGACAGATGTTGAATTAAAAGTGGACGTTGTAGAAATAGGTCCTATTAGAGAATTCCAAAAATTTGGGAAACCCGGAAGAGTTGCTAGTGCAACAGTAAAAGATAACTCTGGAGAAATAACCTTAACACTTTGGAATGAACAAATAGACTTAGTACAAGTTGGTATGAAAATTCACTTAAAAGATGCTTCTGTGAATGAGTGGCAAGGAAACCTCCAAGTCACAACTGGAAGAAAAGGAACTATTGAAAAAGTAGAATAAGGGAACGTAGCTCAGACTGGGAGAGCACTACGCTGAAGCGTTTTTGAATTCATTCAAATACTGTCGAAACGTAGGTGTCCTGGGTTCAAATCCCAGCGTTCCCATTCTACAAAAATGGAATTCAAAAAATACCCCGAAAGAAAGATAAGACATTTTATTTCTATGCTATTTATTTATGTGTTGATTGTGTCGCTCAATAATTTTCTTGAATTTAATGATGAAAAAACTTATAAGAAAATTTCTAAGTAACACTAATACTAACAGATGTTAAAATACTGCCTGCAATCATATTAAATATTAATATGATGATAAACGCAATAACAGAATAAGTTATAGTTGTCTTAAAAAGATTGTTTCCCACCATGTATCGCTCACTTAATTTATCAGCACCATTCTCTATACCATTAATAAGAATAGTTAAGATGTAAACGATTTGAACAACGTATAAACCAACTATTATCTGAAAAAAATAAGTAGGCACACCAGTTCCAAACATGCCCATAATAGAACTCATATTTGCACTCCCATCTTGAGCTTGAGTTGTAAGCAAAGTTATTTTCTCAGTTAAAGTACCAAGAATTGTAGTAATCATACTAGTAATACCAATAACAATACCAGTTATTGCAGGTGTTAAAAAAGCAACTTGAGCTTTCATACTGCTAATATCATCAGCCATCAAATCTTTTAAACGCTCATCAACTCGATGCATGTCTTTTATGTAACTAGAAACGTTAATCAGCGCTTGACTTGCAATGATAGGACCTTTTTTGCTACTTTCAATAAGCACTTTCATTGAACTTTCAATTATTGGTGAAGGATAATTGTTTATGGCACCTGACTTTTCATCAAAAATAGCTTGTTTTACACTCATCCCAAGCTTTTGAATATTCATACTAACATCTTCAAAAAATCTACCAGAATGAGTTCCTTCCATCATCTTTGCAACCTTACTAAATGCAATCTCTGCAGGCAACCCATCGCCAAGTCTGTTTCCAAGCTGAAACAAAGCAGAAGCGAACTCCCCTTCAAGTTTTTTTGTTTGTTCACGAATCTTAATGAGTTTTTTTGAGCGAATCTTATAAAAAAGTCCTATTGCAATACCAAAACTTAAAGGAATACCAGTACTTAAAAGAGTCGCGCCCAAACCAAAAGGACCAACAATTTTTCCTGTGGAGTAACCATCAATAATTTCATCACGATAACCAAGAAAATAATATTTTGCATCAGGATGACTTCTCATAGGTAAACAAGACAAACCCCTAGAACCAATGCTACAATCAAAATTAGGTAACATTTGATGAATTAATAAAGGAGAAATTCCAATAAAAAAGAGCACTCCAAATATTAAAAAACACAGAATTGCAGGAGAAATTCTGATTTCTGAAGAGCCGATTTTAATCAATATTTTTTTATATTTTTGCAAACCATAAAATTTTTGACTAATATCAGAATCACCATAGCCCGTAGGTCTTTTAGAAAGAATAATACGACTCATATAATAAACCGCTCCAGGAAGAATAACATTATAAAGAGTAAATAAATGATACCATTTAACATTTGACATGAAGCTTACAACTAAAGGAAGAATAACAAGACCCAAAATTGGAAGAACAATACCCATCATGTGAAGAGTGGTTATTGGAGATTTTAGATTCTGAGAAAAATGAAGCATTCTTTCATAGGTTTCTTCAAGCATAACTGAAAGACTTTTATCAAGAGCGTTAACTCTTCTATCTTCAGAATTTTCATAAAGGGAAGATTCTATTAAGTGCATACTTTCAATAAATTCCTGATTCCATTTTCTCCAAGATTCAAGATATGTATCAAGAGACTCTTTTATAGAACTAAACTTCTGAGTTTCAATATCCCAAACAACTTTTTTTAAATCAATTGATAATGGGGGCGTTAAGTGTTCGGCTGCAAAATCAATTGCCAGCTCTAGATTAGAAGTGTGCCTCATATGTGTTACGACATAAAAAATACATAAAACCATCTGGTTGCTGGATTTCATACGCCAGTTATTAGAAAAAAGAAAAGGAATTTTCCCTAAAGGCACCATCAGACTTAAACCTATAATTACAGATATGGATAAGAAAAATAATCCTGCTTCGCCTGAAATTAGAAAAGGTAAAAGGTATCCAAATATTAAACCTATAATAATAATGAATAAAGGGATTACAATCGCAAAACTAGTTGTACCAGTAGGTGTTATATTTAAATGGCAGATATCAATTGCTTCTTGAAGTTCAGGAATTTTTTTTTTGTCAGGTTTTATCTGAACAACCTTTTCAGAAAAATTACAAAGCTTTTCATAAATTGTTAAATGCTTAGGAAGATATTCTTTTTTAAAATCAGAATACTCTCTCGAGTTTATTGGTCTTAAATTGTCTGTTCGTCCATCAAACTCTGATTTAATACGTGCTTGGTATTTCTCCTTGAATTTTTCAAACGATTTATCATCATTTTTCATTTTGAATATTGAGTTTTTTCACTTCTCTTTTCACCCATTCAGACCACTCAAAAAAGATTGCATCAGAGTCTAAAACACCTTTTTTCTCTTTAACCTTATAGCTGATTCGATGAAATTCATCATTACATTGAATTACAAATGGTGCTTCTAATAAATCAAGATTTCCTTCTTTTTCTGAAATATTAATTAATTCTTCCTTAATCTTAGTTCTCAAAAGAATATTATCCCAAACAGCATCCCAATTTCCAGCCCATTCTTTAACATTTCCAGCAATTGCTTTTAAAATTTCGCTATCACCATTTATAAGAGCATCACTAGGTTCGAGCTCATCAGTTTTAGAATTGTATTTCATTAAATCTACAAAACCATTTTCACGAAGAGGATCATCCTCCCATTGCTTCCTAACCTCGCTTATCTGCGTTACTCTACGCCACTTGTGAAGACCATCAGCACTTTTAATAGGGTTTGCAACAACAATTATGTCTGTAGCCTTAAAACTCGTTCTTGGAACTTTTAAATCATTAACAACCCTGTCAAATACACCATAAGGCGAATCGCCGTGAATAGTTCCTGCAACAACATTGGCGAGAGCTCCAACCCTCATTGCTTCATAAAGAGCGCTAGCTTCTGTGCTTCTAACTTCACCAACAATTAAACATGAATCTCCTAATCTTAAGGTGGTTCTTATACCTTCATCAGCAGGCACTTCAGAACTACCTTTTGAAAGAGCAGAAGCTACTTTCATCGGTTGAACATTATAACCTAACTTTCGAAGACTAGTTGTTGGAAGCTCTAATGTATCTTCAATAGTTATTATACGATATTTTCGCATAATTTCAATCAACAAAGAGCCAAGAAGCGATGTTTTTCCAGCACTTCTAGTTCCAGCAATAAGTAATGTTCTACTCCCATCAATTATAAAACTTAAAATTCCTGCTGCAAGAGGTGTTAACATTCGATTTTTTACAAAAAGAGGCAGAGTCCATGGCTTATCCCTGTGTCTTCTAAAAGCATAAGCTATTCCCAAAGGATTTAATGGTGGTGCAATAACACCAACTCTCGCATTTGCAACTTCAGGAATAAATATTTCTGTGTCAAGAACAGGATTTGCTTCATCAAGCGGTCTTCCAGAAATAAGTCTTAATTTTGAAGCCCATGATTCGCCATCATTAACTGTAGGAATAATGTTTGTTTGACAATCTCCAAAATCTTGATGCACTAAAAACATAGGTATTTGACCCATAGGGCTGTTTATAGTTATGTCTTGAACTTTTTTATCCTCCAAAAGAACCTCTATAAGTCCAAAACCCACTGTATATCTTATCAGTATATTTGTTAAGGTATTAATTTTTTTTGGAGTGAGTTTAATATTGTGATAATTTGCTAATTCTTCAATAAGATCATGACCAACATTAGAAAACACTTCCCTCATACGTTCAGGATCTACAAACTCTTGTTTTTCAGGTTTGTGCTCTGAAAGTATACCTCTTGCAAGATCAAGTAGTTCATATTCATCCTCTTCAAGACGAAATTCTGGAGGAACAATGTGATATAAGTACTGTATTGTGTCCGGAAGTTCAAATATAATTATTTCATTATCACCAACAGTGTAACTGTCAAGTTCTAAAGCTTGTTTAGGATAAGTGGCCATTAATTTTGTAAACATGAAATCCGGTTTTATTGAAGGACTAAAGATTTTTCTATAAATTTCTCTATCTCCAGGTGAGTGTCCGGCAAGATAGGGTTTAAGAATGGTTATAAGCTTTGTATTCTCTAAAAGTTTGAGAATATATTTCAAAATTTCTAAATATTTATTATGTGCTTGTTTGGCTTTTGTATCCACTGTTTTTTCAAGCGCAATCATGTCACGTCTAACAATTCTTTTAAGAGTAACGTAGCAACCAGCAGGATCTTTTTTTAACATGTTAAATATAACATTATGAACTTCATTATACCATCTTTCAAGATTTCCTTTAAGACCATAATTTTTTAAAGCATTATAGCTGAAAAGCTCCTTGTTTTTTATGAGCTGATTATAAAGTAGTGCAATCTCTAAAAGAATGTTAGTTTGAGCATAATCATATTCATAATCCCTTTTTTGAGTAAAAACAATTTTCGTAACACCTTTATTTTCAACAAGGAGTTCGCAAGCCTTTGCCATAAAGAATTCATCATCCTCAATAGAGGGCATTTTAATTAAATTCTCACAATCAATCTTCAGAATATTATCCTCTCCTTGTCTCTGAGTTTCATAAGTTATAGAGGCATCACTAAAATTATCGACCAAAAACCCACCTCCGTTCGAAAAATTTATATGTAGCTTGTTTCTTATAATAAAACAGCATAAAACCTTTATAAATTTTGTTATTAAAAATGCAATACGACTCCCCACAAAACAATAATCTTTCTGCTACAAAAAAAGCGAATCCAAAAGATAATCCCAAACTTGATTCTATTTCAAAGAATATAACTGAAGTTGGTTCTCGTTTAAGAGTTATTGAGGACAGATATGGCAATCTTAGAAATAAAACCCAAATGTCTGATAAAAACTTTTTAGACTTTGAAAAAAATATTCATGATGAGTTAAAACTCATAAATCAAGAAATGTTTGACTTAAAAAAGCAACTAGCTGAATTATTACAAAAAATTAGTCAGATGTATGTAGAACTTGAAAAAGTTGTAAAAGTAACAGATTTTAAGGTTCTTGAAAAATATCTTGATTTATGGCAACCAATGAATTTTGTTACAAAAGATGAATTCGAAAGGTTTATCAAGCAAGACAAATTTGACACTAATAAATAAATAAAAAAATTTATATACCTTGTAGTATAGTTTTTAAAGTTACGTGATTAAAAATGCCACTTTTTGGAAAAAACCCACCACCAGAAACTCAAACAGATAACATTCCTGTTGATCAAGTTTCATCAATGAAAGCACAAGGACTTGATAATAATCAAATAATTCAAACTCTTCAAAGGTCAGGTTACACTTCTGAACAAATATTTGAAGCCATAAACAGGATTGAACTGCCCCCAACAACTCATGAAGAAGATGATTATCCACAAAGCGATATAAGTCATTATTCTGATCAACCAGAGATTCAAAACCAGAATTATGATTTTCCCCCTCAACAACCAAACTTTGCACCTCAAGAAGCACTAGTACAATTCAATTCTCAATCAGCAATTCAAACAGAAGAACTTGTAGAATCGATAATTGAAGAGAAATGGAATGAGCTTGTAAAAGATATAAAAAAAGTTATTGATTGGAAAAATAAAACTGAAACCAAGATTTCTAATATGGAGCAACAATTTCAAGATTTAAAAGATAATTTTGATAAGTTACACAAAGCAATAATTGGTAAAATTGGTGATTATGATAAGAATATTCTCAATGTTGGTGCAGAAGTAAAAGCCATGGAAAAAGTTTTTTCTAAGGTCTTACCGGTTTTTATTGATAATGTTAATGATCTTTCTCGAATAACAGAAGTTATGAAAAACAAAAAATAATTTTTTTTAGACAATTTTCTATTTTCTTACTTTGGCATTTTAGTTAAGAAAATTATCGTGAAAAGACCAACCATAAAAATTAAAAGTGTTCCAAGAATTTTTGGGTGAAACAAAGTGTTAACTACATTTTGCGAAAAACTTGAAGTTTGAGTGGAACCTCCAGCTTCAATCTGTCCAGATACTGTTTCATTTCCAGGCCCTCTTTCAAGAAGGGTTTGACCCATTGTGTGTGATAATCCGAATACAAGTATTATTACAGATATAATAATTATCCAGATATAGACTTGCGGATCACTCACAAGCTTTATAAGATTTAATTGACCTCCGCCAAACATGCCAATTATAACCAGCATGAAAAAAATGAATAAAAATGCAACCAAGAACCAAGGAGTCATGAAGTTAATCATAAGAATTGCGGGTTTGTATCTTACAACTAAGAAACTAATGGCTAAAGCAATTATTGCATAAAGACCTTTTGCTTCTTTTCCAAAGGGATTTGAAAAAGTAAGAACTGCGTAAGTTATAGCAAAAATTAACAAGAAAATAAAAATTACTGAAAAGTGTTCTAATATACCTACATCAAGGAATGTTGCCATGTTCTATTTTTTTTCTTTTATGATTTTTTGCCTTTAAGCACAGATCCCAAGTCTTTCATGACATTGCCGAATCCTTTGCTTTCTGCTTTATCCTCTTTTGTTATCATCCATATAAGTATTCCGAAGACCAGTATTACAACAACCAGTGCTTGTGTTTCTGGATTTCTTATAAATGATAACCATGGTGGGATATTTCTGAAAATACCGCCTGCAGTTCCAAAAATTAATGCAACCGCGACTATTGAAAATAATACCGCCCATCCTGCAAGTGATGTTCCAGCAATTTGTACCTCTCCACCAAACACGCCAATAATTAGCATTAACATTATTATTGCCACTGCAACTAACGATATGTTTGGAAGAGCAGAATTTATAACTTCCACCACATCAAACCCAGTTTTACTGTATAGACCATAATAATCACCTGTGATATGAGGTATTACTACTGCGAGACCCATAACCAGCGCTATTACAACGTTAAAATTCTTTTTTCCATCACCAAGAATCTTTGTTTTTTGCAAAACCGCAAAAATAATTGTGAATATTAGTATGAATGGTAGAATTACATCCATGATGCCCCAATATTCTAAAGTTATTAAGTAATTTTGTAAAGTAGCCATTTTAAATCAATCCTCCTTAGTTTCTTTTTTCTTTTTGCCGCTGTTTGAATCTCTTGTGACATAAAACATGAATCCTACGACAACAGCCAGTAATATTATTGCTGAGACTGCATTAGTATCCCATCGACCGCTTAAAAATTCATATGCAGTATCAAGCCATCCGAGTGCGTTTAAAAAAATAAATACTATTCCAATAAACATAAGAACCATGAAAAATGTGTTCCAACCTTTTTGTAAGTAGAATTCCTCATCTTTATGGAATGATCCTGCAAGCATCAAGAATAATATGCTTAAAAGAAGCAGTACAACAACTTGCGATGAAACCTTTAAAATAACTTCTACAAGCTTTGATGATGCAACTACAAAAAAAGAAACTACGAATGCAGTCATTGCATTAAGATTCTTTTTAGTATATTTTTTTCCTTCTACTTCTTCAACTCCATAAACTTTGGTTTTTTCAAGTATGGCAAAAACTATTGTGAAGACTAAAAGAAAGGGCAATACTACGTCGTAAATACCTATTTCATTTAGAAATTCAATCGTTCCTCTAAAAACAGATTCTGCCATCTAGTTAATTGTTGACATAAGAATATATAAATGTTTTGATTTTTTCTCTCTGAGAAACATTTAAAAAGAACTTCGTTTTTTTTAAATCTTGAGGTGCCAAAATGAGATATGAGAACATTTCGATTGAACGTTTAAGTCATGCAAGTTTTAAGATAACAGGAACAAAGATTGTTTATGTTGATCCTTATAAGTTATTTGGGGATTTTGAAAAAGCAGATTTAGTGATTATAACTCATAATCATTTTGATCATTGCAGTGTTTCAGATGTGAAGAAAATCTCAGGGGATAAAACTATTATAGTTACAGTTCCTGATTGTCAAAGTAAGCTTTCTGGAGTTGAAGCTAGAAGTGTAACTCTTGTACGTCCAGGAGATATTGTTGAACTTTTTGGTTTGCGTATTGAAGCAGTTCCTGCATATAACTTGAATAAATCTTTTCATCCAAAAGAAAATGAATGGATTGGTGTTGTTTTAACTATTGATGGTGTAAGGATATATCATGCGGGTGATACTGATTTAATACCTGAAATGTCGTCTTTAAAAAATATCGATGTTGCTCTTTTACCAGTTTCAGGAACATATGTTATGACTGCAGAGGAAGCTGTTCAAGCAGTAAAATTGATTAATCCAAAACTTGCAATACCCATGCATTATGGTTCTGTTGTAGGAACAAAGAGTGATGCTGAGAAATTCAAAGAACAAGCTGATTGTCGTGTTGAGCTCATATAAAAATCTTGGTGTTTCTTGTTTTTATAGAATAATCAATTTCTTTTAATGTTTGTTTGAATTGTTGGTACGTTTGATGTTTCATTAGTTCTCTGACAAAATCTATAGCCTGCTCTTTTTCTTTGTGTGGAATAATAAATTTATGAACACAACAGAAATCTTTGATTTCTATTTGTTTAGGGCGGAGTTCTTGATTTTCAGCAAATTATATAAATAATATTCTTCTCTTAATTTTTATGGGGGATGTAAAAATAGGTCTTGAGATACATGGCTATCTCAATATGGAGAATAAAAGAAAACTTTTTTGTAATTGTAAAATAGACTCTAATGCTAAACCAAACACGAACATTTGTCCTACTTGCACTTCACAACCAGGTTCAAAACCAATGCTTCCAAACAATGATGCAGTAGAAAAAATAATATCTATTGGTCTGATGCTTGGATGTAAAATAAATAATTTGCTGATATTTCAAAGAAAACATTATTCTTGGCCGGACTTACCGTCAGGATATCAAAGAACTATGAGCGGAAGCTTTGGAATGCCTGTTGGACTTAACGGGGAATTTTTAGGAATTGGAATAGAAGAAATACACCTGGAAGAAGACCCTGCGAGATGGGATCCAATCTCAGGAAAAGTTGATTATAACCGTTCAGGCTTTCCACTTGTAGAAATAGTTACAAAACCTGATTTTAAATCAACTAGTGAAGTTCAAACTTGGCTTAAAACATTATTGACAACCCTTTCATATATTAGAGCTGTTGACAAAACTGCAGGCATAAAATGCGATGTTAACGTTTCAATTGCACCAAACTTCATAAGAACTGAAGTAAAAAATGTTAACTCTATTTCAAGTATTCTGAAAGCAATAAATTTTGAGGTTGAAAGGCAGAAAAAAGAGAAGAACAATTTTCAGCAAACAAGAGCGTGGGACGACTCTATTGGTGAAACCTTGTTTATGAGATCAAAAGAATCTGCTCAAGATTACATGTTTATACCTGAACCGGACTTACCAGTAATTAACATCGACCCATTGCTTGTGAAAAAAATTGCATTAATGATTCCTGAAAAACCCTCTGAAAAATTTATGCGCTACAAAAAAATGGGTGTTGACAAAACTGATGCAAAAACAATCAGCTCCGAAATAGTTTTAGCAGAGCTTTTTGAAGAGGTAGTAAAAAAAATAAACCCTGTTTTTGCCAGTAAATGGTTTAGAAGGGATGTTATTGCCGCAATAAATAACTTAGGGATGGATTACGATGATTTGAAAGTTGACGTGTCTAATCTTGTTGATTGGTTTGAACTTTTACAAGACAAAAAAGCTTCGCCTGTTGTTTTAAAAGAATTACTTCCAAAGCTCTTAAAAGAAAATTTGAATATTAAACAGTATATTGAAGAACAAGGACTTGAGTCATTATCAGACATGGATGAACTTGAGTCTTTTTGTAAGGAAGCGATTTTGGCAAAGAAAGAAGCAGTTTTAGATTTTAAGTCTGGTAATGAAAAAGCTATAAACTCAATTATTGGTTTTGTTATGGCTAAGACTCAAGGAAAAGCAGATCCTAATAAAGTTAATTCAATAATAAAGAAATTAATTAAATAAAGAATTAAAAGAACTATTTAACATAATAAATCAATGAAAATGAATCAAGAAAAAATAAGAAAAGAAGCAAAAAAAATCATGGATGAATTCATAAAAGAATTAGATAAAATAACACTTTCAAAAGACTTTGGAATAAAGAGAAAACAAGAAACAAGAAAGAAATTCACAGATGATTCCGATGAGAAATTCCGAGAACGAATGCTTGAAAATGCACCCAACGTAAAAGATGATTTTATAGTCGCAGAAAAAAAGAAGTGGTAAAAAAAGAAATAAAAATAATGATAAAAGAAAAACTAGCTCAAATAAAATCTGGAAAATTTACTGCAGAAAGAAATATACAAGAATTTCTAAAAAAAATAAAACAAGAAGACAAGAAAATTAACTCATTTCTATATGTTGCAAAAAAAGAAGCATTAAAACAAGCAAAAGAAATAGATAAAAAAATTAAAGAAAAAAAGAAAGTCGGAAAATTAGCAGGGCTTGCAATAGCTGTAAAATCATGCATCAGCGTTTGTGGAATGCCAATAACCTGTGCTTCAAAAACACTAGAAAATTATAAGGGAACATTCGATGCAGATGTTGTAAGAAAAATAAAAGCAGAAGATGGAATAATAATAGGACTTACGAATATGGATGAATTTGCATCAGGAAGCAGCGGTGAAACAAGCGCATATGGTGCAACGCAAAACCCAAAAGCACTCGGAAGAATACCAGGAGGCTCAAGTAGCGGTAGTGCAGCAGCAGTTGCAGCAGATTTTTGTGATATAGCTCTTGGAACGGACACCGGTGGAAGCATAAGAAACCCAGCATCACATTGCGGAATTATAGGAATAAAACCAAGCTATGGTCGAGTATCAAGATATGGTCTTGTAGATTTATCCATGAGCCTGGATCAAATAGGTTCACTATGTAAAGATGTGTTTGGGGCGGCATTAATGATTGAAGTAATAGCAGGCAAATCAGAAAAAGACCCAACAACGTATGATGAACCCATTAAAAATTATTCAAATCTAAAATCAGAAAAACATTTCAGAATAGGCATTAGCAAAGATTTTGAAGCATTATGCACAGATAAAAGAATCTACAAATTAGTAATGGAAAAAACCGCTGAATTAATAAAAAAAACAGCATCTCAAATTATTAATATAAACTTAAAACATGTAAAACTCGCAGTGCAAACGTACTACCCTCTTGTTTATGTAGAATTCTTTTCTGGAACAAGGAAATTTGACGGACGAAGATTTGGTAAAAAAATAGAAGAAACCTGTGGGGAAGAAGTCTTGAGAAGAATACTTGGCGGAAAGGAAATTTCCAGAGCAGAATATGGCGGTCAATACTATCGAAAAGCTCTTGCAACCAAAAAAGAAATTGCAAAGGATTTAGAAGAAGCATTTAAGAAAGTAGATATTATAATCAGTCCAGTAACACCACGACTACCCCATAAAATTGGTGAAAAAATAAGTGTTGAAGATATGTATGCATATGATGCATTCACAATTCCGGCAAACCTTGCAGGCATCTGTGCAGGGGTTGTACCAGCAGGAGAAATAGACAAAACACCTGTTGGTTTACAAGTAATGGCTCCTGCATTTAAAGAAGATTTACTTTTAAGTGTTCTAAATGAACTCTAAATGAAGTTTTAAAAAACTATAAAAGCACTATAAATTATGACACAAGAAATACCTAACAAAAAATTGAAAGAATATGTTGAAAAAAAAGTACGTGAAACTATAAAAAAATATTTAATGCTTTCAAAGACAGACAAAATTGCAGTAGCAGTTTCAGGTGGTAAAGACTCAACAGTTTGTCTTTATATACTGAAAAAATTAGGATATGATGTTGAAGGCATTAACCTTGATCCGAGCATTGGAGAATACACAGACCAAAATATTAAAAATCTAAAAACTGTATGTAAAAAAAACAACATAAAACTAACAATTCTCTCTTTCAAAAAAGAATTTGGAATGACTCTTAAAGAAATACAGGATAAATTAAAAGAAAAAGGCCATAATAACTCCTCTTGCATGATTTGTGGTATTTTAAAGAGATATTTATTGAATAAATATGCAAAAAAGAAAAAATTTAATGCTGTCGTAACAGGTCATAATCTCGACGATGAAGCACAAGCCTTTATGATGAATATTTTTAGAAATGATACAAAACTTGCAAAAAGTCAAGGACCAATATCTGGAAGTTCCAATTCTTCAAAATTTGTTAAGAGAGTAAAACCATTGTATTGGATTTCCGAAGAAGAAGTTAAGAGATATTCAAAAATAATGAAATTTACAGTTTATTATGGTATTTGTCCTTTATCAAAAGAAGCATATAGACGAACCTATCGAAAAATTCTTGACGACTTTGAAAAAAATCATCCTGCAGTAAAATATAATTTGTTAAGATTTCACGAAAGACTAATTTTGCCACTAAAAAAAGAAATAGAATTTGAAGAAATCAATTCATGTGAAAAATGTGGAGAGCCTGCAAGCAACAAAATGTGCAGAGCTTGTAATATTTTAAAAGATATGAATACCTAATTTTTTGTTTAAACAAAAATTTCACCCAAAAATTTTATAAACAAATCTTTTCTTCTTGTTTTCATGCAAAATCTTAATATTTTTGGATATTGCAATGAGTTCTTTTTAGTTGATAATTCAAATAATAATGATAACTACTAAATGTAGTTGTCAACCTACTAAAAATTTGTTGACACCTAAAAAGAGCTATAAAAAGAAAAAAATTAAATAAGAATAACTAAACAAATAAAACAACAGGTGAATATAATGAGAACACATACATGTGGAGAACTAAAAAAAAAGGACATAAAGAAAAAAGTTATTTTGTGCGGATGGAACCATTCCAGAAGAGACCATGGTGGAGTTATATTTATTGATTTAAGAGATAGATATGGTTTGACACAAATAGTTTTTGATCCTTCCAACAATAAAAAATCACACTCAATTGCTGAACATCTTTCAAGAGAAGATGTTTTGATGGCAAAAGGAACTGTGAGATTCAGAGGTAAAAATCTGATAAATCCTAAACTTTTAACTGGTGAAATAGAGGTTTTAGTTGATGAAGTTGAAATACTAAATAAATCTAAAACACCACCTTTAGAGGTTGATGATAATAAAGTTGCAGGTGATGATGCAAGGCTTAAATATCGTTATCTAGATTTGCGAAGACCTTCGATGATTGCAAATTTGAAATTAAGAAACGATTTTCTGATTGTTGCAAGGGAATACTTCAACAAACATAGCTTTTTAGAAATACAAACACCAATGCTTGTTAAGTCAACACCTGAAGGTGCAAGGGATTATGTTGTTCCTTCAAGAGTTAGTCCTGGGAAGTTTTTTGCTCTTCCTCAAAGTCCGCAGCTTTACAAGCAAATACTTATGATTGCAGGAGTGGATAGATATTATCAAGTTCCAATTTGTCTTAGAGATGAGGATTTAAGAACTGATAGACAACCAGAGCACACCCAAATGGATTTCGAGATGAGTTTTGTAACTTCTGACGAGATAAGAGCATTTACTGAAGGACTCTACAAGCATATTTTCAAAAAATTACTTGGCAAAAATCTATCAACCTTTCCAATTTTCACGTATAAAGAAGCAATGGAGAAATTTGGAACTGATAAACCAGACATTCGATTTGACTTGTTTTTACATGATGTGAGTGATATCGTTGACAAATCAGATTTTCAAGTTTTCAAGCAAATACACAAAGATGGCGGACTTATTAAATGTATAAATCCTAGTAATGACTTTTCCAGAAACGAATTGGATAAATACATTGAATTTTGTCAAAGCAACGGTGCAAAAGGTATGTCTTGGATGAAAGTAACTGACAAAGGATTAGAGTCAAATCTTGCAAAGTTTTTCTCTTCAAAGCTTCAAAACGAGCTTATTAAACGAACAGGAGCAAAAAAAGGTTCTGTGTTGATGTTTATCGCAGATAAACCCAAAATTTGTAATTATATTCTTTCAAAACTAAGATTTAAACTTGCAGAGAATTTAGGTTTGATAAAAAAGGATGAGTTCAAATTTTGTTGGGTCAAAGATTTTCCGCTTTTTTCTTGGAATGAAGACGAAGACAGATGGGCGCCTGAACACCACATGTTTTCAATGCCAAAACCAGAGTTCATAAATGATTTTGAAAAAAGACCAGGAGAGGTTATTGGTAATCTTTGGGATCTCGTTTTGAATGGAACAGAGCTTGGCTCGGGTTCAATCAGAGTCAACATTCCGAAAGTCCAAGAAAGAATAATGAAGTTTATTGGTCTTGATAAAAAAGAAGCTCATGAAAAATTTGGGTTCTTACTCGAAGCTTATGAATATGGTGGTCCACCACACGGAGGTATGGGTCTTGGTCTTGACCGTAGCGTTGCACTTATTGCAGGAACAAATGATATAAGAGAAGTCATAGCATTTCCAAAGAACAAGAATGCAGAGTGTCCTATGGATGGTAGCCCTTCGGAAATATCTGAGATTCAATTAAAAGAACTTTTCATAAATATTCGTAAGAAAAAATAATTATAATTTTTTTAATTCTTCTTTATCTTTTTCTATAGCTGCTGCTATCGCTTTTTGAATATATTGTTTTAGAGTTGTGTTTTTTAATACTGCACAAACTTTTGCAAGAGAATGAGTTTTATCTTTTAACTCAATATTTATATCTTTCATACAGGAATAAAAGTTACATCCGTTGTTTAAATAATTTTCTATTAGTTTCATAACATAAATTATTTTTATTATCTTTATTATTTTTATTATTTTGATTGTATTTATTTAGTTTGTTCACTTTTTTGTTGTTTTTTAGGAAAAAACTTTAAAAACAAAGAGTATACACACATATTATGACATTCATATCAATAAAAGAAGCCATGAATAAAGGCGAAAGCGAAGTTTCTATAAGAGGATGGGTTTATCGAGAAAGAGGCTCAAACAAAATAAAATTTATAGTATTAAGAGACTCCTCAGATATCATACAATGCGTTATAAAAAAAGATGCCTTTTCAGATGAAAAATGGAACTCCGCTGTAGGAATACAAATAGAAACATCAATGGAATTACATGGAACAATAAAAAAAGATGATCGAGCACCAACAGGATATGAAATCTCAGTCAATGAATTCAATATCATAGGAGAAAGCGACACATATCCAATAACAAAAGATCAAAGTCCAGAATTTTTACTTGACAAAAGACATTTATGGATAAGATCAAGAAGACTTTCAACCATAATGAAAATCAGAAGCCGATATGTTCAGGCAAGAGACGAATTTTTTAGAAAAGAAGGATTTTACAGGTTTGATGCACCAATTCTGCAGCCAAATCAATGCGAAGGTGGAAGCACTTTATTTGAAGTTAAATACTACAAAGACAAAACATATCTTTCACAAAGCTGGCAATTATACGCTGAAGCAGGAGTATTTGCTCTTGAAAAAATATACAACATGGGACCTACTTTTAGAGCAGAAAAGTCCAAAACTTCAAGACACTTATCAGAATTTTGGATGGCAGAAATGGAAGCTGCATGGTTTGATCTGGAAAAAGTAACTGCGTTTGCAAAGAAAGAATTAAAATACTGTATAAAAAAAGTAGCCGAAGACTGCTCTGAGGAACTAAAAATATTAGAAAGAGATTCCAAAGAACTTTTAGAAATGGTTGAAAAAGATTGGCCAACAATCAAATATCGTAAAGCATTAAAAATTCTTAAAGAAAAATCAGGTATGAATGTGGAATTCGGTAAAGACTTAAGAACAATAGAAGAAGAAAAACTAATGACTCATTTTAAAACACCAATTATTGTTACGCATTACCCAAAGGAAGCAATGGCTTTTTATAAACCAAAAGACCCAGAAATTCCTGATGAAGCATTATGCTTTGACATGCTTGCACCAGAAGGTTATGGAGAAATTATTGGCGGCAGTCAGAGAAGTACAAATATTAAAGAAATGGAAGAAGAACTAGAAAAACAAGGAGAAAACATAAAAAACTATGATTGGTACTTTGATCTTCGAAGATATGGTTCTGTTCCACACGCAGGATACGGTGTTGGTGTTGAAAGAGTAATTGCTTGGATTTGCAAAATAGATAATATAAAAGATGCAATACCATTTCCAAGAACAATGCTAAGAAAAGAACCGTAAACAACACCTTTTTAAACTTATTTAACTTTCTTCTTTCCTAATAGGGTAACTTTATATGAAAAAAATTGTTTTTACATTCTTAATTTTAATGGTGTTTATTCTTTCTAGCTGTACTGGTTTAGAAGCAAGAGCATTTGCAAAAGAATTGCAAAGAGGATTTGAAAGCAGAATGGATTTTTCTGGTGTAACTCATTCTTCAAACTTGCAAGGAACTGAAGAAGATGAAACAATGTCTTTTACTGTAAATAACAAAGGTTATTATTATACTGAAACAGATGAAGAAGTAAAATCTGCAAATCTTGAATATGAATATGTTTATAAAAAGATAGAAAATAAATTATACTTGTTTAAGAGTTTTTTAAGAGATGAAAGTGACTACTCTCCTGATTTCTCGAAAGTGTTAGTTGATTTAATGGATAGATATAAGGTTATTAGTATTGAAGAAGGAATTTATGATAAAAACTCTGTTTATATTTTAACTTTAGAGGCGAATAATGGTAACAAACAAGTTTATTATGTTGAAAAAGAAACTTATTTAGTCCTAAAAGAAAACTATTTTTTAAGTGAAGAAACTTGCAAGTTTTTGAATAATTTTATGTTAGAAAATAATATTGATTTTTCAAATACCAATTGTTTATTAAAATCAAACTATTTGACAGATATAAAGATTAACACTGGTATAACCGATGATTTCTTTGATTTAAGAACACAATTTCCTGATGCTGAAATAGAAGAAAATGCTTTAAGAGAACAAGTTACAGGAACTTTTTCTTCTTGTGTCAATAATCATAGACGATTAGAAGAAGCAGACTTTGAAGTTGTCATTCCTACTTATTTGCCTGAAGGTTTTGAATTTCTTTTTGTACCTGAAGATATAAGCGAAGATCTTGAACGAGAAGAGAGAAGTCCTATGAAAAATCCTTGTCCTGAATCTGCTGTAATTTCAAGATATAGTAATTTTCAAAAAACTGAGTCTCAAGGATTTGAATATGAAGTAGTTAACTTTAGAACTATGAGGTCTATAGAAGAATCTAGTTGTACTGGTTGTGGTTTTGAATTTTCTGAATCAACTTCTCCAATTTTAATTTTAGGTTCTGTTATTCAATTATCAAATAATAACGCTGAATATAAAGTAGAGGATTTAAATATTAAAGGAACAAAAGTTACTCTTATTGAAAATAAATGGTATCAAACATTTTTTTGGGATAATAATAAGGTTTATTTTTGGTTGAATGTTCAAAAGCCTTTGACTGAAGCAGTTAATATGGTTAATATTGACGGTGATGATGTTGCTTCTCCAATAAATGTTGATAAATCTAGACATTATGTTAGTAAAGAAGAAGCAATAAAAATTATAGAATCTACAATTTAATTTCTATTATTAAATACATTTTTAAAAGCAAGTATTTTTCTTTCACTTATGGAAATCTACACTTATAATGGTAAAGATATAGAACGAGTTGAGAATTTAGACCAAGTAAACAATAAAAAACTTACCTGGATAAGGGTAATTAATGAGTCTGAAGAAAAACTTCAATTAATATCTGAAAAACTAGAAATTCCACTAGATGAATTTAAAGAATTTTTAGAAGAAGAAGAAAGACCGCGTTTGGAACAGGGTCGATTTTTGGAATTAGTATATCAAGCACCGTTTAGAGAAAATGATGAAATAACAACTATTCCAGTTAATATTTTTTTGATAAAACAAATTTTTGTAACTGTTGAAAAAGAGCCGTTAAACGTATTTCAAAAAACGGCGAGTCTAGTTAACAAAAACAAACTCAAGTTTCTCTTTAAAAAAGGACAAGGGGGAATGCTCTCTTACTTTTTAGATAATATTAATGACGAGTTCTTATCGTCAATAGATAAAATTGCGAATTTAACAGATGTTTTAGAAAGCAAAGGCTTGAACATTTCAGATAAGCAATTGTCGAATCTTTATGATTCAAATGTTACATTAACTCATTTTAATCAAGCAGTACTTGCAAATATTGAGGTGTTAAATGGACTAAGAAAAAGTTATTTTAAGAATTTTACAAAAGCAGACCTTTCAAGTTTTACAGAACTTTACTATGATGCATTACAGGTAAGAGATACAGAAAAAGTACAGCGAGAAGTAATCTCAAACCTTTTTAATTTTCAGTCAGTTGCTGCCAGTCACAGACTAAATAAATTTATGAAAAAATTAACGTCTCTTGCATTAATAATAATGATACCAACCCTCATCACTGGAATATATGGTATGAACATAAATCTTCCTTTGCAGCAATCACCATTGGCATTCATTTATCTGATGATTATAATGTTTCTGATAGTTGTTATAGGTCTAATAATCTTCAATAAAATTGATTGGTTGTAAAAATGAAGATAGGAATAGCAGGACCGACAAGAATCAAAGAGTTTTGCGAAACTTTGAAGTTGAAAAAAATAGATTATTTTTCTTTTTTAGAAAATATTGGTAAGCAGATAGCACTCACAGGTCATGAACTTGTAGTTGTACCAGCACAAACAAATGCACCCGGAATAATTGCTAAAGCATATAAAAACGCTGGTGGAAAAAGAATTATAGGTATAATACCAACAGACGATGATGATTGGGGTCTTTTAGATGTTGAGCCAAGTCTTGCTGATGAAATAATAACTTGTGGAACCTGGAGAAATCAGCCTGAAAAACTTTGCGAAGAATCAGATGTTTTGCTTGTTGTAGGATATTCGCCTGGAGCAATGATTGAAATATGTTACACTAAATGGTTTAAAGTTAAAAAAGTATTGATAGTGAAAAATTATATTAGCGCAAAACTTCATCCTGAAATTGAAAAAGATTTAGATTTAGAATACATTGAAAAAACACAACTTATGAAACATGACTTTTTTAAGCGATAAAAAAAGAATTATGCAACGAAAAGACAAAAGCAATATTGGCGCAGTAGATAAACCTATAGAACAACTCATTGATATTATCAATTCTAAAGAAAACTATTACACAACCAGTTCTTGTTCTGGAAGAATAATTCTTATACAAATACCTCTTTCTGGAAGCAAGAGAGAAGCACAGTTTATTTATCGAACCCATAAAAAAGGAGACTATAAAGAATTAAAAGACTCCTTGAAAAAATATGACAGCACAGAAAAACTTTGGTTTAGACAAGAGCCAGCAATAATCCATATTTGCGCAAAAGACCTGAAAAGCGCATCTAAACTGTTGAGAATTGCAAGAAGAATCGGATTTAAACGTGGTGGTCTTTTTGAAGTTGAAAAACACTTAATGATTGAACTTTGGTCAACAGAAAAAATTGAAACAATCATCGCTGCAGAAGGAAAAATACTTATTTCAGAAGATTATCTCAAAATACTCATCTTTGAAGCCAATAAAAGACTTGAGCGAACATGGGAAAAGACCAATAATTTATGTGAGGCTGTAAAAAAACTTTAGCTAGAAAAGACTTATTCATTCAAATTTAAAATATTATCAAGTTCATCTTTTATGCGTTTATTAAATTCATAAACTTTTTCGCCTTCTTTTTTCTCTGTTGTTAAAATCTCCAAAAATTTTTTTGCAACCACTTCTTCGTTTTTAGAAAAAGAAGTATTTATTTGACCCAAATTCTCTTTTATAATTTCATTTTCAATTTCTTCTACAGAACTAGCGGTTATTTTTATTTCTTCAAACTCCTCACTTATAAGTTTTGAAGTGTTTTTCATAACAAAAAATGCAGCTTTACCATAAATCATAGTAAATATTTTTTTAAAATCAACATCCGAAGGTTTACCTGATTTCAATTTTCCAAAAATCCTTAAAAGGACGATTGTGTTGTTGAACTCATGATTTTTTATGACATCAACAATTTCTTCAAAGACCTCTTGAGGTGTTTTTCTATGTGCGTCAACTTGTAAAAGAAATACATTTTTTACATTAATAGGCATAAATTCAAGTTTTCCATGATTATAAATGTAAAAACCTCCCTGCTTGAGTTTTTCAAGTTCTGAAAAATTAGCAGGAAATAAAGGACCAGGATAAACAACTTTCTTGTAACCTTCAAGTGTTTCATCGCGAACAATATGAACATGTCCCCCTGCATAATATTCAAAACCTTTTGGAAGGAAAGATATTGGTGCTGAATCCATTTTTTCAAGTTCTATTGGTTTAAGTTCAGAAAGGGCTGTGTGAAACATAAAAATCTTTGAACCAGGTTCTTCTTCAAGACTTTTTTTATCAAGCTTTTCATAATAAGATCTTTCTAAAAGCCCTCTTCGTCCAAGAAGCCCAGTAATTTTTGTACCAGTTTTTTTATTAATGGTGAACTTTAATTTAAGAATGTCGTCTTTAACAGAACCTTTGACCACGTTTATTAGTAGTTCGGCTTCTTCTAGCACATCAAGGATTGTTTTTCCGCTTGGAGAAAAATCGTGGCTTCCGGGGATAACATAAACAGTAATTTCTTTTCTTTCAAGTTCTTTTAATTTTTTTGTTGTTCGCTTCAAAAAATCAATTCCAGGAAGTGAAGTGTTGAATAGGTCTCCGCAGATAAGTATGAAATCAACTTTTTTTTCTATACAGATATCAACTGCTCTTTCAAAGGCAAGGATTGACAACTCTTTAAGTTTTGGATCTCGCCACGAACCAATATGACAATCAGCCATGTGAGCAAACTTCATAATTTTACACCTGAAAAAACTGTTTTAATCGAACTATCTTCTTTTTCTTCTTTTTTTTGTTTTTGTATCATATCTTCAAATAGAGGAATATGAATTGGAAGTGCAAATTTAGAAAAATTACTTGAAACAATTGCTTCACCCACATCAAGGCTTGCAATTGATCTATTATCGCTGCTTAAGTCTTGTGAAGCAGACTCAATTATTGCTTGTCTTTCTGAATTCATTTCAGTTCCAAGAATTATTTTCGTGTTCATGTTTGCAAGAATAACTCTTGGAATCAAACTTGGAAGTTGCGTTATTGCAACCAGTCCAACTTTAAATTTTCGACCTTCTCTTGCAATGGTTGAAAACACATTTGATCCTTTTTCTAGGATTTCTTTGCCAATAACTCTTGGCGCTTCTTCTAAGACGACACTTATAACAGGTTTTTTATCAATTTCTCCTTTTATCTTGTAATTTTTATAACGTCTGAGTATTTCGCTTGCAACAAGAGAGCCTATTAAAAGTTCTGTTTGCCCTGAGAAGTTGCTTGTATCAACAATAACTGTTTTGCTGGATTCTAATTCTGAGCAAATATCAGAAATTATTGTTTCACCAGCATTGAGAGAGAAAATTCCCTCGCAAAAAACCTGTGTATCATTAAAATCCAAGTCTAGTAATGATAATAGTCTTCTCTTTAGAACTGAGATTGTTGCTTCATTAAAATCAACATTCAGAGGTTTTTCAAGGATTACTGCTTCAACCCATTTATCACCATATTTTTTATAGTATAAACCCATTGCTTGTCTTTGCGGTTGTGAAAAGTCTATAAACGATAAGTGGTGAGGTTTTACGCATTTGAGATTTATTTTTAATGTTTTTTGACCTGTGGGTGGATTTTTAGAAGTGTAATAACACACTTTTTTTGAAGGATGGTCTTTTAGTCCTTTTTTGTTTCTTCCAAAATATTCATCATGAGGATCTAAAACTAGCAGTGCACAAGATTCTTTTTCAATAGTATCCCAAATAAGGTTTGTCATCAAAACACTTTTTCCCTTTCCTGTTGTTCCAGTTATTAATACGTGATGAGAAAACACTTTTTCTGCGGGTAGAAACACTGGAAAATTCAAATCTCTTGTTCCTGACCTGAGATTTCCTAAAAAAAGAGGTTCTTTAGGCTTTGTGAGAAAGGTTACATCTTCTTTGGTGATTTCTTTTATTTCTGAAAAAAAAGTTGGTAGTGATTTAGATGAAACGACTTTTTTAGGCTTTATCGTTACAAGGCTTTTTAGAAGTGCAAGTTCATAATTTCTTAGTTTTGCATCCATAAATTCAAAGTCAGATGACTCTTCGAGATTCATACCAGATATTAACTCAAGATTTTGCTGAGATATCTGGCTGCTATAAACCAAATCATAAACTTGCAGTAGTACTTTTCCAGCTTTTGAGTCTGCAGTTAATAGTTCTCCAAGCTCTAAATCAACATCTGATTTGACTCTTGCAACTATTTCTCCAAATCTTCCAGAAACAACCTGCCCCTTAATCATAAGTTAAAAGAACTTATTCCTTATTAAAAATGTTTTGGGTTTTTTAATCCTTTTTGTACAATTCATAAATTGTTTTGTCAAGCACGGTTATTTCAATACCCAATTGCTGGTCTTCGGAAAATAAACCGGAATACTTCTCTAAGAAATCTGTTGTTCCAAGAATTTTATATTCTTCTGCAAATGTTTTTTCTTTTTTGACAAAATCTTCTGACAAGTCGTAGTCAATGTTGTTCTCAATCAATTCTTTTAGGGCGGTTCTCTTTGTTTTTTCGCTTATTTCCTGTGGTAAAGACAATATTTTTATTATATCTGTTATTAAATTCATTTTTCGTAAAATAGAATCAGATTTTATTTTTAAGTCTTTTGCAAAGAGAAATTTTGTGAAAAAAATAAAAAATTAGTTTTTATAATAATGGGTTTTGTCCGCCGTAAAGTGCTTGGAATTGTCCATTTTTAAATTCCAGACTGAAAATATCATTATTACAATCTGTTGCTCTCATCTTAACGATTGCAATTTCTCTAACAATATTTCTTCTGAAAGGCGTGAGTCTGAGGTTTATTATTCCATCGGCGAGAAAATCTTCCATTCCAAGTTCGCTGTAAGCACCATTATCTGTTGTTTCTGATATGAGATAAGATGTTATTTCCATGCTTTTTAAGAATTCAAAAAGATAAAATAGTTCTATTCTCGGATTCTCAAATCTTGAAAGCACATAAAGCGCAGACATTGAGTCTAAAACTACCAAGTCACAATTAAGATCTGCTTTCATCTTTTTTATAATATTTTTTATTACATTTAGCCAGCTTCTGTTGTCCCCAAGTTTAATGTCTTTAATTTCATTTCTTATACAACCAACATCTGCAATAATAATGCTGCCTGTATCTCCGGCTTTTGCTTTGTTCACAACCTCATTAATTTTTGTAAGATCTTTTATTGGTAATAATTTGATTCTGTGAATATTCAATCTCATATTACTCATATGTTGAACAAGTGATTCATAGGATTGTTCTAAAGATACGTACAAACTTTTTTTCCCTTTAAGTGCTTCATTGTATAAGATGTTGAAACAGACTGATGATTTCATCGTTCCAGCCGTTCCACTTATAAGTGTTGCATGTCCTTCAGGTATTCCGCCTTCCATATGCTCATCCAGCCCGTTAATATATGTTCTTATTCTTCTGATGATTTTTTGTTCTGATACTTCTTCAACCATTTTTTTACCTCATTTTTTTTTAATCTTGATGTGTTAGTTTATTTATTTTTCCTGTTTTTGTATTTACTATTATGCTTTTAGTTTCATTTATATATCCACAGCCAACAATTATGCCTTCAGTTTTATATTGCCAGATTTTTTTGCCAGTAATAGTTCCTGGTTCTTCTGTCATGATGTCTGTGTAGTGTCCTGCTTGTTGCATAACGCTTGAAACTCCTGGAACATAGTTTAATTTATAGCTTCCTCTAGCATCTAAGATGTAAATGTTTTGATCATATGATCCGACGATAACTTCTAACTGTCCATCCCCATCAATGTCTTCAACCAGCGGGGGAGCTACAATCCAAAAGTCAGTTTCATAGGACCAGATTATTTCTCCGTTGGAATCTAATGCGTAAACATTATTATCACAAGAACCAAATATTATTTCTAATTGTCCATCGTTATTAATATCTGCCAGAACTACTTTTGAATATATTGCTCCTCTTGTTTTAAAGCTCCAGATGAGTTCTCCTTTTAAATCAAGACAGTACAAGTAATTGTCTGTTGAACCAATTATAATTACTTCTTTTTCATTACCAAAAATCTTTCCAGAAATTGGTTGAGCAAGAACTTTAGCTTTTGTTTTGAATCTCCACAATAGCTCTCCTTTATTATTCACAGAAGTTATTTCACCGTTACTACATCCAAAAACTATTTGATTTTGAACTTTTTGAGGACAAGATTCAATTTCTGTTTTTGCATCGTATTTCCATAGTGGAACTCCTCTATTATCTAAAGCGTATAAATTTTTGTCTCCTGAGCCAAATATTATTTCTTTTTTTCCATCGTTGTTTATGTCAGCAATTAATGGTGTTCCTCTTATGGATCCGTTTGTTTTGAATTTCCACAATAGCTTACCCTTAGAGTTAAGTGTGTAGATATTTCCTAATTCTGATCCTACAACGATTTCTTTTTCTCCATCATTATTTATATCACAAACATTTGGTGATGCTTGTATTGAGCTTGATGTTTCTACATCCAAAAACATTAATTCCATTTTATCAATGTCTTCTTTGGCATTAAAAACCCACTCAATATTCGCGTCAAGATCCACAGATATGATTTTTCCGTCTTTGGTTCCAGTAATTATGCTGTGAGACTTGTTTTTTGTTAAACTTGCAATTATTGGTGGCGCTAGTAGACTGCTGTGAGAGTCAAACTTCCATTGTTCAAGTATTCTTCCCCTCTTGTTTCCGGAAGCTATTTTTTTCAATCCAAAAGTAAATTTCATTTATACATCTTAGTTTGCTTTTTGGTTTTTAAAAATGTTTGTTTCTCTTTCATAGTTGTTACAATGACTATTTTGAGTTTACTTTAGTTTTTTATTGTTCGACTGTTTTATTCAAGCAATAACTTTAAATAGTTATCAATTCTTTTTATATTTAAAATGGGTGAGGATTTACTTTCGTTTATTGAACATGGTTTTCAAGACAATCAATCACTTTCTGATTTGAAGAAACAACTCATGGAAAAGGGTTTTTTGGAAGATGAAATAGACACAGAAATTGAGCGTTTTGCAGCAAGAGTTCATTCAGATAAGGCTTTGTCTTCAAAAAAACTTTCTAAACTATTTGCTTTAAAAGAAATCTTTGATAGAATTGGTTATGGGTTCGTATCAAATCCTTTCATAAATATTTTGTTTTTGCATTCAGGAGCGTCTTATTTTTTCATTGCTTTCGTTAACGGTTTAAAAATGATTCTATCATTATTTTTGTCTTCTTATTTTAAGGAATTTTCAAAGGTTCATTATATTGGAAAAAAGCTTATAAAACGAGGCGGGGTTATATTTGGTTTCAGTTTTCTTTTAATGGCTGTTGGAAGAATGGTAAAAAACCCTTTGATTTTCGCATTTGCAATTCTGATAGGCTGTGCTGCAGTCGTGACTCATGGTGAGTTTTATCTTCGATTTTTAAGGGAGAATCTCTCAGATAAAAATAGGGGTTTTTTTTTGACAAAAGTTGCTTATTTTGGTATTCTAATAACTGCACTTTCTTTACTAATATCTGGTTTTGTCATGGATTTTTTCCCGAGTTCTGGTTCTTTCAAAATCAATCTTTTTGGAAAAAGTATTGCTGTTTACGGATATTTAATTTGTTTTGAAATAACTGCATTTGTATTTATAATTTCGAGTTATGTTCTTTCATTTATCAAAGAAAATATTGTTGTTTCTAAAACGAGAGTTTTTTCTTTTTTTGGTGAATTTTTTTCAAGAGCAAAGCTTCACATGGGTGTTTTTCTCAATAACAAGATTGTTTTGCTTTTGGCTTTAACTTCTGCTATTTCCGGAATATTACAGGTTTTAGGAACTTCTTTTTATGGAATTTTTATCTACGAGTTTTTCAAAACATCTTTTTTAGGGGGTTTTTTAAATGTATCTTTTGTTTTTGTAATTGCAGTTTTGGTTTCTTTTTTAGGACCTCTTGTTACTAGAAAACTTAAGGATTACATAGGTGTTTCTCCCATGCTTGTTTTTGGAACACTTCTTTCAGCCATGCTTCCTTTAGCATTAGTTTATAACCGTTCCATAGCGGTTGTGTGTGCTGCAAGTGCCTTATCTATTCTTGGAGGTTCAATTGTAGGGGTTGGTCAGTCTTTATTCACACGTAAATTATTATTCGAAGAAGAACGACGAATCTATTTTAGTTTCTTAGGTTTTGTCACTGCTCTCCCCTTACTCATACTCGTGCCTTTTGGTTCTTATTTAGTTGGAGCTGTTGGTTTGACAACCTTTTTTAAGATTTTAATTTTTGCAACCTGTTTTATTGTTGCACCTTTGTACTTCTTAATGGTTATATTGTACGAGCGAACATTGCATCAAAAGATTTAAAAACTCTGACGTAGTTTTACTTTTTTGGGGTGATAGTTTTGACTGAAGCTATTTATAGAGAGAGGATTCTTGTTAAGAACGGTTTTTTTATTCATAAACAGGTAGAACTTAGAGGAGATCGTTTGTTTATGAGAATGAAGAAGAGATCTATTGATCGTTTGGGCTTTTAAATTTTAAATTTATTTTTTTTAGAAATGTTTGTTGTACTTCGTTTTTTAGCGTGATTGTTGTGTTAGAATTTACTTCTTTTTCCCTATGATAATCAATTGCTTTTAAGAAGTTTTCAATTTCTCTTACTGCACCATACATTTGATGCTGTTTTGACAAGTCTATTTCTTCCTTGTTAGATTCAAGTGTTTGTATAAGATTGTATCTTCTTTTTTCAAAAACTCTTCTTAGTTCCACCAAACTCATTTCTACAACTCCTTTTTTAATTTTGTTAGGAAATACTCTAAGCAGTCCGTTGCACAAAACGTGGCTTGTTTTCTAAGTCCAATCGGACCAAAAAATAGTGTTAGATCCCCTTCTTGTATTAGTGTGTTACAAACTGGACATACCTTGTTTCCATTTTTAAATTTTTCTAATTGTTTGTTTATCAGTATTTCTATTTTATTTTCTTTTATGGCTTTTTTTAATTCTAGTAAGTCTTCATATTTTAATTCATCAAGGGTTTTATAGGTTTCGTGTTCTGACATTTTCTATTTGTTCCTTTAAATTTGATGGATCGTAGATGATTCTCATCTTGTTTGTAAGGTTTATAAAATATTCGTTTTTTTCTGTTATTCCAGTTTCTATTTCTGGTAAATCATGACTCCAAATAATTATTTTTTTCTTATTATTATTCAGACCGGTTAATTCTATACTGCTGTAATCTTTTCTTATATCTTCAAAGTTTTTTGTTATTAAAAGAACCTCTATTGAATCATGATTATTTCTTATGATGAATAGTGATTTGCATTTGTTAAATATTTCTTCTTTACATAAAAATTTAATTATGAAATATGCATCTTCCTCTTTTTCTAGCATAAGGGCATTTATTGCTGCTTGTGTCCAGTTATTTTTTTCAAACAGCTTTTTTTCAGCTATTGTTCTTTCAATATGTATTATGTGTGTTGCTTCTTTTCCTATTTCATACAGAGTTCTTGGTTTTCCAGGTTCGTTTTTGGATTTTACTTTTTGTTTTTTTACTATGCCGTATGCTTCTAGGAGTCTTAGTTGTTGGCTGATGTTTGCAACGCTAGTATTTGTTTTTTTTGCTAGCTCTGTTGGTGACTGTTTTTTTTGTGCTAGTTCAGTTAGAATTCTCCATTTAGATTCCACAAACAAAGTTTCAAAGTCCACTTTATCGTCTTAAATTAAGACGCCTATTTAAAGTTTTCTATTTGATTAAATAAGTTAGTTAATTAATTAATGTTTTTAATTAGTTAATTAATAACTAAATTAGTATGGGAAACTTTTTAAAGTCAAAGATAATATAATTTAATTAGATAGTTTAAGGACTAAAATAAGGGGTGAATACACTTCTTAAAAAAAGGGAAAAAGAGGGGAAAGAATTAATGAAAGTTCTAATGTTTGGATGGGAGTTTCCACCAATATACTCTGGAGGACTTGGAACTGCTTGTTATGGACTGACAAAAGGCTTAGAACATCACAATGTAGCAGTTACCTTTGTCATGCCTAAAGGCCCTGAAAATATAACCTCCAAACACGTAAAGCTTCTTGTTGCAGAAAATTACTTTAAAAATACAAAGATAAGAATCAAAAAAATAGATTCTATACTTATGCCTTATCTTACAATAGAATCTTATGAAAAAAATCTTTATTTAGAAAAACAATCACCTTCAAAAAATCTTTACGGACGAAACATATTTGAAGAGATATACCGGTTTAGTGAACGAGCAAAAATAGTTGCTCAAACAGAAGAATTTGATATAATACACGCTCATGACTGGATGACTTTTCGAGCAGGAATAAATGCCAAAAAAATATCCAACAAACCATTAGTGGTACATGTTCACGCAACCTCTTTTGACAGATCAGGTGGCACAAACATAAATCAGTATGTTTATGATATTGAAAGAAAAGGTATGCACGAAGCAGATAAAGTGATTGCTGTAAGTAACTATACAAAAACAATAATTGTAAGACACTACGGAGTATCACCAGACAAAGTGGAAGTTGTACATAACGCCGTAGATTTTTCAGAAGAACAAACTTATAGAATTGAAAAAACTGACAAAATAGTATTATTTCTAGGACGAATAACACTGCAAAAAGGACCGGATTACTTTATTGAAGCAGCAAAAAAAGTGCTTGAAAGAGACCCAAATGTCAAATTCGTAGTTGTTGGCAGTGGAGATATGGAACCAAAAATGATTGAAAAAACAGCAGAACTTGGAATATCAAAAAATATACTATTCGCAGGTTTTTTAACAGGCGAAGACGTTAGCAGAGCATATCAAATGGCAGATATATATGTAATGCCCTCTGTATCAGAACCATTTGGAATAACACCCCTAGAAGCCATGAAATCAGGAACACCAGTTATCATCTCAAAACAATCAGGAGTAAGTGAAGTAGTAGATCATTGCTTAAAAGTTGACTTTTGGGACACAGATGATATTGCTAGTAAAATACTTGCACTTTTATACTACGAAACACTGCACAAAACACTCAAAGAACATGGACAAATAGAAGTGAAAAAATTCAATTGGGACATACCCGCAGGGAAATGTTTAAAAATATACAATGATTTGTTAAAAAAATAAGGTGATTATATGAACGTATGCTTTTATTTTCAAGTACACCAGCCGTATCGTATGGGCAGGTATACTGTTTTTGATATAGGAAATCATTCAAACTATTTTGATGACCAGAAAAATGAAGAGATAATGAAAAAAGTCGCCAATAAGTGTTATCTGCCAACAAATAAACTCTTATTAAATCTTATAAAAAAGCATAAAGACAAGTTCAAAATATCATTTAGTATTTCAGGTGTTGCAATCGAGCAATTTGAAAAATATGCGCCGGAAGTGTTAGAATCTTTTAAAGAGCTTTCCAAAACCGGATGTGTTGAGTTCTTATCAGAAACATATTATCATTCATTATCATTTATGTTTTCAAAGGAAGAATTCAAAGAACAAGTACTTCTTCACAAAGAAAAAATAAAAGAATTATTTGATCAAGAACCAAAAGTGTTTAGAAACACAGAACTGATTTATAATAATGAATTGGCAAATTTTGTTGAAAAAATGGGTTTTGAAGGCATTCTTGCAGAAGGTGCAGATCGAATTCTTTCCTGGAGAAGTCCAAACTATGTTTATAAATCCAAAACCACAGATAATCTGAGATTGTTATTGAAAAATTATAGGTTAAGTGATGATCTTGCATTCAGATTTGGTGAAAAAACCTGGAATGAACACCCATTATTTATTGAAAAATTTGCATCATGGATTTCTGAAAATCAGGGTCATTCAGTAAATTTATTCATGGATTATGAAACCTTTGGAGAACACCAGTGGGAGCACACAGGCATTTTTCAATTTCTAGAAATATTACCAGAAGAATTTTTTAAGAGAGGAATAAATTTTGTTACACCTTCAGAACTTTTAAAACAAGAGCCAAAAGCAGAGCTTGATGTTCATAATTTTGTTTCTTGGGCTGACGAGGAAAGAGATCTTAGTGCGTGGCTTGGAAATAAGATGCAAGAAACAGCAATAAAAGAACTCTACCTTTTAGAATCTGCAATAAAAAAATCCAATAATCCAAAACTCTTAGAAGACTGGAGAAAATTAACCATCTCTGACCATTTTTATTATATGTGCACTAAATGGTTTAATGATGGGGACGTTCATAAATACTTTAATCCATACTCAACACCATATGATGCATTCATATTATTTATGAACGCTCTAAATGATATAATCATAAGACTTAAGCTAAGCCAAAAAGAGACTCCTCGCAATCCTAGTTTTAATTTAACAGACACTCCAAGCTCTATAATGGGTTAAAATTTAAGATTACATAGAAACATCAAACCAAAAATATCAAAAAATAAACATTAATACATAAAAAAGAGGTGAATTGTTGGGAATACCAGAACACGAACATTTCTATTTTGTACATGGTAAAAAGGCTGAAACTATTATAGATTTCAAAAACGCAATTAAAGATATGTCTGATAAAGAGTTTAAGCATCATGTTAACAAACAAAAGAATGATTTCGCCAAATGGATTTTGGAAGTTTTAAAAGAAGAATCCCTTGCAAAAGCCATAAGTTATTGTCATTCAAAAGAAGACGTGCTAAAAGCTATAAAAGAATATGAGCTAGATTTGAGTTTTAAATATCCCCTAGAGCAACTTGAAGCTTCAGAAGAATTCAAAAGATTCCTGGCAAAAGAATTTATATACGGGATGATTTTTGGACTAATATTAGGATTTATTTTATCAAGATTATTGATTTAGAAAAAACTAACAATTAACAAAACAACAATTAAAAAAGTGAAAGAAATGACTACAAAAAAAGCAAAAGCAGAATACTTGTTCGAAGCATCATGGGAAGTATGCAATAAGGTTGGAGGCATATATACTGTTGTGAAAAGCAAAGCTTATGTTATGAAACAACATTACAAAAATTATTTCTTAATAGGACCTTATTTTGAAGAAAAAGCAAGAGTCGGACTTGATTTGAAACACCCACCTGCAGAATTCAAACAAGCTTTTGATGAACTTGAAGAAGAAGGCATTAAATGTTATTATGGTGAATGGGACGCTGACGGCAGTCCAAACATAATACTAATAGATTTTAAAGCATTAATAAGCAAAAAAGATGAAATAAAATATTGGTTCTGGAATAATTACCAGATAGATTCTATAAACTCTCACTGGGATTTTGAAGAACCAATGCTTTGGTCTTGGGCCGTTGCAAGACTTCTTGAAAAAATATCTGCAAACATAAAGAATAGCTCTATCGTTGGACAGTTTCACGAATGGCTGGCAGGATTTCCAATACTTTATTTTAAAAAGAAACAAATCAACATAGCAACAGTTTTTACAACTCATGCAACAATTCTTGGCAGATCAGTTGCAGGATCAGGCGATGATCTTTATGGTGTGCTTGAGACTATGAATCCGCAAGATGAAGCTTATAAAAAAGGTGTTGCAGACAAGTTTCTCACAGAAAGAGCTTGTGCAAATAATGCAGACATATTCACAACTGTTTCAGAAATAACGGCAATAGAATCAGCAAAAATTCTTGGTCGAAAACCAGAAGTTATACTAAATAATGGTTTAACCCTTAGGAAGTTTCCAACAATCGAAGAAACGTCTGTTAAACATTTAACAACTCGAGACAAGATAAGGGAATTTTTAACATACCACTTTTTCCCTCACTACACCTTTGATTTAACCCACAACTTAACCTTTTTTATTGTTGGCAGATACGAGTTTAAGAACAAAGGCATTGATGTAATGATAGAAGCACTTGCAAAACTAAATGAAAAACTTAAAACTGAAAAAACAAAGAGAAACATCGCAGTTTTCTTTTGGATACCAATGGGCACAAAAGGTTTAAAAGTAGAAGTTTTTGAAAACAAGAACTATTATCGTCATATAAAAAATTATATTGATTGGCACTCTCAAGATATATTGAAGAGAATAGTTGAGGACATTGTTAGCAGTAAAACTCCATCGATATCAAGCATGTTCACTGAGGAGTTTCTGCAAGACCTTAAAAAAGATCTCATACAATTCAAAAGACAAGGCAATCCTTCAATTTGCACTCATTATATCTCTGATGAAAAAAATGATGTTTTGATAAAAAGCTTATATGATGCTGGACTTGACAACAAAGCTGATGATAAGGTTAAAGTCATAGTATATCCTGTTTATTTAGATGGAAATGATGGTATGATTAACCTTCCATATTATGATGCAATAGCTGGTTCGCATCTAGGGATTTTTCCTAGTTATTATGAGCCTTGGGGTTATACACCTGTAGAAACAGCTGCGATGGGTGTGTCAGCAGTAACAACTGATCTTGCAGGTTTTGGAAGATTTATTGAATCAAAAGTTCCAAAGAAACAAAAAGAAAAAGCTAAAGGAATTTATATTTTAAAAAGATATAATCGTTCAAAACAAGAAGTGGTTGATGATTTGTATAACATAATGTATGAATTCTCCCATTTAAATCATCAAGAACGAGTTCAGAATAAGATTGAAGCAAAAAACCTTGCTTCAACCGTTGATTGGAAATTCTTCGTTCAGAACTACGTTGATGCGCATAATAAAGCTTTGGTGAATTTGAACAAATGCAAAGCAAATAAAGAAATTTAAAATTCTTTTTTTATTTTTAAAAGAACTTTGTATGGGTCGGAAAGTATGATGCTTGACCTTGCAAACAGTTCCATACCACCAATGTCGGTGGTGTTCTTCGAAAGAGAGCCTCTATCAACGAGTCTTATAATTAATGGTAAACTCCAAGAGTTATCCATTGGTGGCAGATAAACACCCATATTAAAACTCTCAACACCCATGTTAAAATATGCTTGCAAAACCCTATAAATCGCTTCAGAACACTCTAAAAGGTTTTGTCCCATAATAATCACTTCTTTTTCTTTTTTAGCAGTGAGATTAACCATTATCTTGTTTTTACCATGTTCAAAACCCAGTCCTAAAGCCTTATGAACTTCATAAAAGTCTTCAAAATAATCGCTATTGTATAATTCTTTGTAAAAACTCGATGCGAATTTTAACAGTTCTATTTCACTGTAATGTCTTTTTTTCCCGACTAGAACCTGCATATGACCATGAATAAGACTTGCTCCTGCTTTCCACAAACAATTCCAAAGAATATACGGGTATTTATTTTGAGAATTTTTTTCATGCACTTTTTTTATCCATTTTTCAGCGACGTCCAAATAATCCTTTATTTCTTTTGGTTTAAAATGAAGAGGGTTGTGTTCTTTGAAAATAATAAGTCCATGTTCTGCATCATATTTCGCAACATTGCTGGCAGTAATTGATGCTTTGCCTTCAATTCTTCCAAATGTGTCTTCGGGTGTTTGGGTTTTTGGATTGCAAAATGGTCCGCCTCTCTTTTCTTCAATAATTTTTTTTACTTCACTTGTATGTTGAACGTCCGCAGGTATTTTTGTTCTAAGCTCATTATAAAGACTTGTTTCAAAGGTTAGTTTATTATCAATTCTCACAATTTTTTGTTTTTGAACTGCTTCTAATGACCCAAACTGGCTTATAACCCATGATTTCATCTCAGTCGGGATTTTCATTCTTCCAATGCTGGTTGTGAGTTCAAATATCCTTGAAAAAACCTCTTTTTTTTCTTTGGAAAGTTTCTTTACGTATTCAGAAATATTAGTTATGTTTTTCATAAAAGAATAATTCTTTTAAAGCATATAAATAGTTTTTGGTGTGAAAGGCTTCGTGTCAAATGTCTTCTTTTTCCAAAATCTTTATTAATAACTCTTCTTTTTCTATTCTCGATGCAAGTAATAATACCTTTAGCAGGGAGAGGAACGAGGCTTTTACCACATACGCACACTAAGGCTAAACCTCTTATTAGAGTTGCCGGAAAACCGGTTTTATCATACATTCTTGACCCGCTAAAAAAAGCAGGTGTAAAGGAAGTTATTTTTATTATAGGCTATTTAGGAGAACAAGTTAAGGATTTTGTTATGCGAAACTATGATTTTGATGCAAAATTCGTTGTTCAAAAAGAATTGAAAGGTCAAGCACATGCAATAAGACTTGCAGAAAAATTTGTTCATGAAGATGTTTTAATATGGTTTTCTGATACCATTTCTAATCCTGATTTAAAAAAATTGCAATCCACAAAAAATGATGGTTTGATTTTTGTTAAAGAACACCCAGACCCTGAACGGTTTGGAGTTGTTTTTCCAGATAAAAAAGGTATTGTGAAAAAAATAATTGAAAAGCCAAAGAATCCTTCTTCAAACCTAGTAAATATTGGACTATATTATGTTAAGAATCACAAACTTTTATTTAATTGCATTGATGAACTTATAAAGAGAGATATGCAGCTTAAAGGTGAGTTTTATCTTGTTGACGCTTTAAACCTGATGATTGGTTATGGCTCGAGATTTGATGCAAAAAAAGTGTCTTTTTGGGAGGATTGTGGAAAGCCTGAAACTCTTCTTCAGACAAATAGGTTCCTTTTGAAAACAGGTAGAAATAAACCTTTGAAAAGTAAAAATTCATTGATAATAGAACCAGTTCACATAGAAGATAATGTTTTAATTATGAATTCTATTATCGGTCCAAATGTTACTGTTGCAAGAAATTCAATTATTTCAAATTCCATTGTTAAAAACAGTTTGTTGGGTGAGAGCTCTTGTATTGAAGATGCTCAACTGGATGAATCAATTGTTGGCTCTTTTGCAAGAGTAAAGGGTTTTTATAAAAGATTAAATATTGGCGATCATTCAAAGATAATTCATGGCAGAGAATGAGAATAGTGCATAAGCTCGGTCATCGAGCTATAAAAAAAGAGGGTGAGGGTAGTTTTCTTCTCTCAAACAAGGCAGGAAGTTATTTGTCCTTGGGAACAAATCAAAATAGTTCATACTTTCAAGGATGGTGCTTTATAGATTCAAATATGGACTTGTTTAAAGTTGTTGAAAATATTTATTTAGAAAAAGAAGTGACTGTTTTAGAAAATCACTTTTCAAATATCAAAAGATTATCAGGAGATTCTTCAGAAACTTTTTTTCTCACATCAAAAGCCCTTTTGTATGAAGTTGATAATTATGAAGGGTTTATAAATCTGGAGTTAGACTTTAGAAACATCTATGATTTTGATGATAAAGGAAGAATTTATGATGTAACAAAGAAAGGAGATTATATAATAATTCATTACAAAAAACATTCAGATAGTTCTCTTATAAATATTCACAAACAATATTATTTAGTAATAAGAGGTGCTGACTCTTTTGAAAAAATTTGTGAGTGGACAAAAAAAAAATATTCTTATGATAAAAAAAGAAATGATCGTTATGAATTTCATATTTTTAAAGCCTTAAAAATATTCTGCCCTAATTCTTTAAAGTTAATATTTGCTCATGCGGACTCTGAAAAGAAAGCAATTGACAAATGTAAGTTTGCTTTTGATCACTTTGATTTTTTAAAGCAAACTTTAATTACTCACACAAAAAAGCTTTTGAAAAATGAAGACTTTGCCTATGATGCGGCTTTAAAATCATTAGATGATTTAACAGTTATATTGGGTGAAAAGAACAAAAAAGAGGGTGTTTTGGCTGGTTTTCCTTGGTTTTTTCAATTCTGGTCTCGTGATGAATTAATTTCTCTTAAGGCTTGGATTTTACAAGAACGTTATTCATATGTGAAAAAAAGACTTTTTGAATATTTAGATGAGATACAGTCTAATGGCAGACTTCCTAATCGCTTGCCGGAATCAAAATTAGATTCTGCAGATAGTATTGGCTGGCTTTTCAAGAGGTTTTATGATTTATTACAAACATTGTATGAAAAAAATCTTGTTAATGATTATTTTTCAGAAAAAGAATTAGAGCTTATAAAGCACAAACTCCATTTTTGTATTGAGGAACACATTTTATCTCACATGGAGAATTATCTTATTATTAACAAAGAAAAAGAAACATGGATGGATACATCTTTTAATGATGATGGAAGGGCTGGTGAACGAATTGAAATTCAAGCTTTGTTTCTAAATTTCTTTAAACTCATGAAGCTTATGTGTAAGCTTTTAGATCTTCCTTTTAAAGGATATAAGGATATTGAGAAAACCTTTGTGAAGAAAATTAAAAAAGTGTTTTTCAAAGAAGGAATGCTTCTTGATGGATATAATAATGGTTTTGATAAAACTGTAAGGCCTAATGTTTTCATAGCTTATTATGTTTATCCTGAATTATTAAGAAAATTTGAGTGGATGCTTGTATTCAAAAAAGCTATCAGAGCTTTATGGCTTGATTGGGGTGGTATTTCTTCAATTGACAAAAATAGTCCTTTATTTGTACCTTATCATTCTGGAACTGATAACAAGAGTTATCATAGGGGTGACAGTTGGTTTTTTATGAATTCATTGGTAGCAATTTCTATGCTTTCTCTTGACAAGCAGAAGTTTAAGTATTTTGTTGAAAAAATTATTTCTGCAAGCAAGGATGAAATACTGTTCTCAGGGTTTATCGGTCATCATGCAGAGATAAGTTCTGCTTTAGAAATGCGTTCTGAAGGATGTCTTTCTCAGGCTTGGAGTTCAGCTTTATTTTTAGAGTTAATGCATTGTTGGCAGAATCTTTAGAGTTTTATGCCTTGTTCTTTTATAGTGTTTAGAATAAGCTTAGTTTCTGTTCTTTCTACAAAATCAAATTTTTGAATTTTTTTTAGAAATTCATCCATGCTTCTTCTGTTTTTAAACTTTGCAAGAATTGTTGCATCGAAGTGTCCTGTATTATCATAAACAGCGTAGACATTGTTGTTTGCAGCAATCTTTTTTTCAATTTCAAATAGTTTTCCTTTAGCAACTCTTAAGTCTATAAGTACATGTATATCATAGCCTAATAAATCGTAGTCTATTTGTGCGCCATATCTTTCTATTATTTTTTCTTTTTCCAGTCTTTTTACTCGATGCATAACTGTTGCTGCAGACACAAGTATTTTTTTTGCAATCTGACGATATGAAAGTCTCGAATCATCAATTAAAACATTTAATATCTTTTTATCGGTTTCGTCTAATTTCATCTTAACATTTGTTTAAAAAACAATCTTTTTTTTCACAAAAAGTAAACAAATATTTAAATTTTCTCATTTTAAAGACTTTTTTGTTTAATTATTTTGCCAAAAAGTTATTAAAAGATTATGTTTTCAACATTTTATGCTACAAAAAAATATTTTTAATCCGAAAGAATTTAAACCCTGTAGGAATGAAAAAGATTTTATGACAATGCTTAAAGAAAATCCTGACATACAATTTGTCAGGTTTTGGTTTGCAGACCTTTTAGGAAATGTTCAATGTGAGTTTTCTGTACCTGTATATGAGATGAATGAAGACATGTTCAAACATGGAAAGGGTTATGATGGTAGTTCAGTTCTTGGACAGGCAAGAATAAATGAAAGCGATAAAATTGCTTTTCCAGATCCAAAAACTGCAAGAATACTGCCTTGGAAATACAAAGGAAAAACAAAAGGCGTAGATGTCGAATGGCGAGAAGCAGTTGTTTTTGCAGATATAAAAAATCCTGATGGAACTGATTATGAGGGTGATTGTAGAGCTGTGCTTAAAAAAACCCTTGAAAAAGCCAAATTAAAAATAGGTGCAGATAAAATTTATGTTGGACCAGAGCTGGAGTATTTTTTATTTGAATCTAATGGTTTTGGAAGACCAAAAATTGTTGATGAAAAACCTGTACTTCTAGATAGTGGAAGTTATTTTAAAACAGGCAGATTTGGCGAGATAAGAAAAGAGACACAGTTGTTGATGCAGATGATGGGTTATGAATTTGAGTATGATCATCATGAAGTGGCTCACTCACAACACGAAACAGATGTGCGATATCTTGACGCTTTAGAAATGGCCGACTTTATAATGTTATACAAGTATGTTGTTCGAAGAACTGCAAGAGAAGCAGGTCTCTTTGCAAGTTTCATGCCAAAGCCGATTGCTAAAATAAACGGTAGCGGTATGCATGTTCATCAGTCAATGTTTAATAAAGATATTAATCTTTTTTTTGATTCAAAAGATGAACATAAACTCTCTAAGATGGGAAAACAATACATGGCGGGTTTATTAACGCACATCCCAGAAATAACATCTGTTCTTAATTCATGGGTTAATTCTTACAAGCGACTCGTTCCAGGATATGAAGCTCCAGTATATATTTGTTGGGATCCTCAAAATCGTTCAAATCTAATCAGAAAACCTCAATATGCTCCAAATCTTGAAAAAGCTACAAGACTTGAACTTCGAAGTCCAGATCCTGCAGCAAATCCTTACTTGGCATTTGCAGTTATGATTAATGCAGGAATTAAAGGCATAATGAATAGTTATGATTTTCCAAGTCCAACCAAGGCAAATGTTTATGAAATGAATTCTTTTCAAAGGGCTGCAAAAGGAATACGAAGTCTTCCCAAAAATCTAGAAGAAGCACTAAAATTAACAGAACAAAGTGACATAGTAAAAGAAACTTTAGGAGAACATCTTTTTAAAAGTTTTATAGAGGACAGAAGAAAACATCTAGGAGAATACAAGGCTTCTTTAAAGAAGGTTTCTTTGATAAAACGATTAAAAAATAACGGTTACAAAACAGCAATATCGCCTTATGAGATAAATGAGCTTCTGCCAATACTATAATTTTTTAAATTAATCTTTTTTCTTTTTATTATATGAAGAAGGTTTTTTTTGAAAGAGCAATATTTCTTAACTGGTATTGTTCAAAACAAGACTGTGCTTTTTGCTATATGAGCACTTTGAAAGGAAAGGTTGACAAAGATAAATCTAGAAGGACTAGAGCGTCAATATTTGCAGAAGCGCTTATTTGTAAAAAGTTAAATTGGAAAATAGAATTCTTATCAGGAGGATACGATGCTCTTTTAAAGGAGGAGATTTTGGATATCTTAAAAAACATTTATTCTATAACAAAAGAAAAGCAATGGTTAAACATCGGTGTTTTAACAAAAGAAGACCTCCTATTATTTGAACCTTACATAAAGGGCGTGGCAGGAACAGTTGAGTGTATAAATTCTTCTCTGAGAGAAAAACTTTGTCCATCAAAACCACTAAATGAGATTACTGAGATGTTTAAGATTTGCGATGAGTTTGGGCTTCAAAAAGCGATGACGATAATAATTGGTCTTGGAGAAACAAAAAATGATATTCCTAAACTTTTAGATTTTATAAAAAAATATTTTGTGAATAGAGTAACATTTTATGCATTAAAACCACAAGAAGGAACTATTTTTAAGAAAGGTCCGACCACAAAGTATTATGTTGAGTGGATAAAAAGAACGAGAGTTGCATTTCCAAAACTTCAAATAATTGCAGGTACATGGTCAAATAGACTTGGAGAGGTAAAAGACTTGTTGCTTTCTGGTGCTGATAATATAACAAAACTTCCTGCAATAAAAATTTTGAATTCAAAAAAAGCAAAAGAACTCGTTTTTCAAGTTGAGTCTGCAAATAGGACTTTTGAAAGTAAGTTTTACAACATACCAAAAATTGATTGGAATAACGAAATAGATAAACTATTTATTGATGAAAATTTAAAGGATGATATTAAGAAGAAAATGCAGTATTACACTAAATCGCTTTAAAAAATCATAATTCTTCAGTATAAAATTTTATACCCACAAAAAGTATTGCTAGAATTAAAGGTCCGAGAATTATCCCAATAAGACCAAATAGTTTTAAACCTCCGAAGAGTCCTATCAATGCAACTAGTGGATGAATTTTTGATTTTGCACTCACCAGTTTTGGTTTCAACAAATTATCAATGTTTATTAGTATTACAAAACCAAAAATTAATAGTATTATTCCCTGAACTGTTCTTCCAATAGCAAGTTGTATTAATGCTGTGGGAAGCCAAATAATTGGTGTTCCAAGAACTGGTATGAATGCTAGAATCATCATTATAAAACCCCAAAAAACAGCTCCTGGTATTCCTAATATTAGAAATGCAATTGTGCCTAGAGCTCCTTGGATGAATGATGTTAAGAATTGACCATAGATAACTCCTTTTGTAACATTTGCAGTTTCCATAAACAACCTTTCTTTTGCTTCATTTTTTAAAGGCAAGATGTTTTTTACAAGTAAAACCCAGTTGTTTCCTTCTTTAAATCCATAAAACATCACAAAAAACATTATGAAAAGACCTAAAATGATATCTGCAACCGAACCTATAAATCCTGGCGCTGATCGAATTATTCCATCCCTTATTTTTAGAATGGTTGTTTGAAAGTAATAATCAATGTTTATATCTTTTTTAAAAATAAAATCAATATATCCCACCATTTTATTAAAATCGATGTTGTTTACATTGTTATAAGCAGAATAGCTTTGTTGCACGAGAGAATTTATTATAAAAAATAATGGTATGATAATGATTATTAAAATAATTAATATCATCAACCAAGCACAAACATTCTTGTTTTTTATCTTCTTGTTTAAAAATCTGTAAAGAGGATAAAAACCAAATATTAGAACAAACGCAAAAACAATGTATGCAAGAAAATCTTTTACAATAAAAAAACTTAAGGTTAATATTATTAAGGATACTATTATCAGCCAATATCTGGTGATTTTTTCTTTTTCCATTAATTTTAATACTCTTTTTTATTGTTTATAAATTTTATGTAAATAAAATTTTTATCCAAAAATCTTTTGGTTTTTGATTATATAAATTTTATGTAAATAAAATTTTTATCCAAAAATCTTTTGGTTTTTGATTATATAAATTTTATGATACTAAGAATTAAGAATAATCATTCATATCTCAAGGCATCGATGGGATTCATTTTGGAGGCTTGTTTTGCAGGCATTGTTCCTGCAATTGCACCAAGGAGAAAACTGAATAGTAACGATCCAAGAATCAAATACCATGGAAAATGTGCTTGTAAAATATTTGAGTTCATTGCAGCTTTGGCTATGACTTCAACTGCTTTTCCAATTCCAACACCAATAAATATACCTATTAGTCCCCCTACAAGTCCAAGCATTCCTGATTCTATTAAAAAAATTGTTAGTATGTCTGAGTTTCTTGCACCTATTGCTTTCATGATTCCTATCTCTCCTGTTCTTTCTAATACTGCTGTGTACATAGTATTTGTTATTCCCACTGCTCCAACAACAATACTAATTGCAGCAATACTAATAACTAATATTTGAACAGTTGTTAATATGCGTGTGAACGATTCAATAACATCTGCAGCAATTTCTATAGTGAAATCTTCTTCTCCCTCATCTACGTTGTGCTCTTTTCTTAAAGCTTTTTCTAATTTTCCAAGCACTTCTGTGGGTTCATAATTATCATCAACTTTTGCAAAAATATTAGAAGGATTTTCTCTTTCAAACAAGTCTTCAGCAGTTTTTTTTGAAATTCTTATTACTGTATCAAACATAGATGAATCGGATTTTTTTTGAATTCCAACAACATTAAACTTGTAATTATCAACATATATACTATTCCCAACCTGAATTGGTTTATCAAAAAGATCATTTGCAATTCTGTTTCCAAGTATCACCTCTCTTGTAGCGCCGGTTTTGATTTGCCTACCATATTCAACTTCCGCTAAACCCATTTCTTCCATGTATCGGAGAGTTTTTGTATCATCATCAAAAGCCATTAAAGCAACATATTCAATTTCTTTGTTAAATTCCAGTTCAACATATGCTGCTATTGGTCCTGTTGCAAACTCAACACCTTTAACATTTCTGACAGCTTCAACATCACTACTATAAAGAATTCCACTTCCCAGATTTTCTGAAAGAGGACCTGCAATTGCACCACCTGGTGAGATAGATATTCTATTAGCCCCTATTTTTCCAAATTGTGAAGTTATGGCTTTTTGCATACCACTTCCTAAACTTATAAGAGCTACAACTGCAGCAATACCAATAAAAATACCTATCATCGTAAGCCATGATCTAAGTTTTCGATTAAAAATATTTTTTATGGCTACTTTAAAATAATCTTTTATCATTTTGATCTTAAAGCGTTTACAGGGTGCATTTTTGAAGCTTGTCTTGCAGGCATTGTTCCAGAGACCGCTCCAATTACGAATGCGAATGCGAGTGATCCTAATATGAGTCCAACAGTTATTTCAGGAGTTATATAATCAATTAAAAGGGCTGTTTTTACGATTACTTCAACTAATTTTCCAATTCCAACACCAATTAATACACCTATTAAACCACCCATCATTCCAAGTATTCCTGATTCGATTAAAAATATTGTTAGTATGTCTGAGTTTTTTGCACCTATTGCTTTCATGATTCCTATCTCTCCTGTTCTTTCTAATACTGCTGTGTACATCGTGTTTGTTATTCCCACTGCTCCAACAACAATACTAATTGCAGCAATACTGATAAGTGCCACGGTAACAATGTTTAGAACTGTGTTAAAACTCTCTATTAACTGGGCAGATGTTTGAACGTTAAAGTTTTCATCCCCTTCACGAACACCTTTTTCTCTTCTTAAAGTTTTCATTATGTCTGCAGCCACTCTGTCCTGGTCTGCATTAAATGATGTTTTGGCCATTATATAATCAAGGTTTTCTCCTTCCCCAAAAATCTCTTTTTCTGTTTTTAAAGGTATATACATTGTTTGATCATCCTGCGGGTTTCCCATAGATTCTAAGATTCCTACAACCTTAAAGTCTATGCCGTCAATTTTTATTGTATTTCGAAGATCAACTTCTTTATCAAAGGTCAATCCTTTTGCAATTTGTGCACCGATTAATATTTTGTATTTATCGCTTGACTCTAATTCTCGTCCTTTCGCAACCTTGAAATTTTGCATCTCAAATAATAATTTTTTTTCTTCAGGATCAGTTGAAATTCCTATAACCCATGAATATTTTGATATATCTTTAAATTCTATTCTTGCAATTTTATAGTTCATGCCTGCAGCAGTTTCTACTCCTTTAACTTTTTTTATTAGTTCTAAATCATAATCTGACAAAACATTTTTTAAAGAACCAGGGGTTGAAAAGAAGCCTTTTCCTGGTTGTACAAATAGTTTATCTGTACCCATTTTTTCAAATTCATCAATAAGGGCTTTTTCAAATCCATTTCCAAGACTTACTAGTGTAAAAACAGCAGCTATACCTATAAATATACCAACCATTGTAAGCCATGACCGAAGTCTCCTTCTGGAGATGTTTCGGCATGCTATAAGAAAAAAATCAAAAAACATTTTTTTTAGGCTTTAAGCGTTGCTCTCTTTTTTCTTTTTCTTTTTTCTGTTTCTGTATATAAAGAATCCAACTACAACTACAACGATTATTATAATCCATATTCCGCCTTTACTTTTTTCCTGACCAAGTTCTTCTGCAGTTCGAACTTTTAGGTTTACTGATAAACTTTCAGAGTAGGGATTGTTGTTTGTGTCTTTATATTCTAGTTCTAGCGGTATCTTAATCTCACCTGTTTTTTTCAGTTTTATCTTATACTCAACTGTTTCAAAATCATCAGAATCAAGATTTCCTATGTATTCTTCTGAAGATGAAGACATTATTTCAAAATCATCTGTTTCTGTAAGCTTTAAGTTTAAGAATTTCAAATCGCTTAATCCTTTATTTACAACCTTTAGAGTTATTGTTCCAACCATCTGACTTCTTAGAAGGTCTGTTCCATCAACAGTAACTTTTATGTCAGGTTCACTGTTTACAACAACGCCAATTAATTCAGATTTCGAATAACTGTTTCCAACATTATCATAATAGGATATGTCTAGTGGTATTTTGTAAACATTTGCTTCTGCTCCCGGAAGAGCTATTATTTCATATTCTAACTCTTGTTTTTGTCTTTCTTTTATTTGGTAAATATTTTTTTCTGTTGCAGAATTGTGTGGTGCAAATGGTAATGTTGTTGAAGAAAGATCTATTTGTGCGCTTATATCACTAATATATGAGTCCGAAGGATTACTGAGAGTTATTTTTATAGTCCCTGCTTTTCCAGGAGTAATTTCTGATGGCTCTATTGAAATTGACTCAATTGATAAAATAGCATCTTGCGTTTGAACACTGATTGCTAATTTTTGTTCAGTCCATTTTGTTTGTTGTTCGTCAATGTTGTATCTTACTCTAAGATAATTCGTGCCTTCCACTGCATTTTTATCCACTCTCATTGTGAATTCTGCAGTGTAAAAACTTTGTCCACCAATAATTCCTATTTGTTCTTTGCTCTTTCTACCATCATCTATACTAAAAGGGTATTCTGGCAAGACTTCTAAAGCAACATTTTTTGCTTGTCCGTTTCCTGAATTTTCAAGTTTTATATATGCTTTAACATAATTTCCAGGTGTTGATGGTTGTGGTTCATATTTCATTAGTGTTGCAGACAGATATGATTGTTCTGTTGCTGAAACTAATCCTATTGTTAAAACCAGTATAATTATTATAAACATGGTTTTTAATAACTCAATTTTTGTAGTTCTCATTTTTTTTACCTCTATAAGTTTTTTACAATCGAGCCGTCTTTTAAGAATTCAATTCTTTCGGCTTGTTCTGCAATCTTTTTGTCATGTGTGACCATTACAATTGTTGTTCCTTTTTCTTTGTGGAGTTTTTTTAAAAAATCAAGCACTCTTTCTCCTGTTGTGCTGTCTAAGTTTCCTGTGGGTTCATCTGCGAGAATCACATCTGGACTATTTGAAAGTGATCTTGCAATAGCAACTCTTTGTTGTTGACCTCCACTCAGTTCATTTGGTCTGTGATCCATACGATCTTTTAGCTCTACAAGACCCAGTAATTCCTCAGATTTTTTTTCTCTTTCTTCTCTTGGAATACCTTGAAATGTCATTGGTAGCATTATGTTTTCTTTTGCAGTAAGTGTGTTTAGTAAGTTGAATTTTTGAAATATAAACCCTATTTTTTTACCTCTTATTTGAGCCAAGTCTGATTCGTGAAGTGTTGATATGTCTCTTCCTAAGAGTTTTATTTCTCCTTTGGTTGGGATGTCAAGACAGCCTATCATGTTCATGGCGGTGCTTTTTCCACTTCCTGAAGGTCCCATGATTGCTAAAAATTCTCCTTTCTTAACTTTTAAACTCATTCCCCTGAGTGCATGTACTTCTACGGTTCCCATTTTATATGTTTTCCAGACGTTGTCTAATTCAATTATGATTTCTTTGGTCATTTTATTTTTTCTAGTTCATCGTTTGTTCTTTTTAATAGTTTATTAATTTTTTCCCATTCTTTTTTAACTTTTCCAGTTACCACCAATTCTGACATTAATTCTTTTAACCTTGTCATTTCTGGAGGGGGGTTTTCAATATCTATTTTTCCTTCTTTCATTAGATTTATTGCTTTTTGTTGAAATTTTCCAAGTTTTTGTTTATATATGGTCATGTATGTTTTCATTACTTCATCAACTTTTGTTAGAAGCTCGGCTTTCTTTTCAGAAATTTTTTTGAGTTCTTCTTTTCCTATTATTGTTAAAGCATACATTTTTTTGTTTTCTTTTACTTTGAATTCTACAATCTTTTCTTTTGTTAATTGTTCAAGAAGAGGATACATCGAGCCGCAACTAGGTTTCCATCCAGTATTTTTAGATATGAACTTTGTTAATCCATAACCTGATTTTTCACCTTCATCGAGTGCTTTTATAACAAGCATTCGCAAGTGGCCCCTTATCATTTTATTTTTATAAAATTTTAATATATTTAAAAGTATCGATTTCGATATATCTTTTTCGATATATTGGGTTCGATATCTTGTCTTGTTTTTTCCTATTTTTTTCAATTGTCATATTTCATTTTTGGAAACATTTTTAAACTTATAATACCATCAACTGTTTTGAGGTGAGAATTTGGTTGACCCTTGGAATTTCCTATCAGATGTTCCGCCGGAAAAAAGCTTTTGGTTTTGTAATGGCACTGTTGTAAGAAATATCTATGAGCTTGTAAATGAAATTGAATTCATGAAGATTTGGGATTTTGTTTATCATGTTAATCAGGACAATCGAAAAAACGATTTTGCCAAATGGGTGAGAGATGTTTTAGGAGATCACGCGCTTGCATTAAAGCTTGAAAAAATTCTTGATAGAAAAAAATATTCTGAAGTGATCAGAAAGAGAATAAAAGAGTTTGAATAAATTTTAACATACAGATTCACAATAATCACAATCAAATCTTTTCAGGACACTACAAGTTTTTTTTAAACCCTGTTCATCAATAAAAGTACAACATTCCTTTAAATCTACTTTTTGTATTTCAAAATTATCACTGGAAGCATCAGAACCATAAATTGCTTGACCAGTCAAAGAACTATTCTTTTCACACCCAATCAGTAAAATCATCAAAAAGAAGATTGTTATAATAATTATTTTTTTCATTATTTAAAAGTAATATTGATTTTTATTTAAAATTATTCTTTTTTCATACAAAAGCATTAGTACATTATTCCAACAACAACCCATTTAATCTGTGAAAATCGGACAGATTCAGGATCTGGAACCCCTACATTGTCTCCTTTCATCACAAAAAACCAACCATCTTCATCTTTTCCTTTTGAAACAACTCTGTGAAGAATTAAATTACTAGTTAATTGAGACTCATAAGCCACAATGTCACCAATTCTTATATCACTCTCATTTTGAGGTTTGATTTGAATAATATGAGTGTTTTTGTCAATTGTTGGTTCTAAAGAATGCGTATCAGTAACCTTTGCAATAACTGCATCATTTATATTAATAATTATTTTGTCATCTTGAACTTGAATCTGCTCTTCAGATATCCAATCAGAAGGACTGGCTTTTCTGCTGGGTAAATCTAAAAATTCTTTTAATCTCTCAATAAACGTGTTAGTTTGAGCTTTTTGATATGTTAATTCTTCTTGAAGTTTCGTAATATTTTCTCTTAACTCCAAATTTTGATTATTCATTTCTTCAATAAAATCATTTTGAACAATTTTTTCATACTCTTTTTCATAGTCTAAACTAATTTCTTCAACACAAGCAGAAAGCAAAAATAACATTAAAATTAACAACATAAATCTCTTCATAATAAACAACAGAGTTTTTTTGTTATTTAAATTTATCTTTTTAAAAAGCTTAATTTCAAGTAAAACTTTTTAATGAAAAAAAGATTTTCAGAATTGATTATAGTAAACATTTAGTTAAACTATTAAAAGAGATTCTTTATTCTATTACTATATGGAACTTTACGAATGGCAAAAAGAAGCTTATGAAGAATTAAAAAAACATGATTTTAAAGGAGTTGTAAAAGTTGCTTCTGGGAAAGGAAAAACAGTTCTTGCAATAAGAATAATAAAAGATGTTTTAGAAGAGGATAAAAATAATAAAGCGTTAGTTGTGGTTCCGACCATAAACTTAATGTATCAATGGCGAAATGAAATAAAAAAGTTCTTGCCAAACATTTCTTCATCTTTTTATTTTGGAGGAAAAAAGGATTTAAGTGGACGAATAGTGTTGTCTGTAATAAATACTGCATCAAAACTTGAATTTAATACACCCTTTACAATAAAAATACTTGATGAAATACACCATTATGGTTCAGAACTATACACGGGAATTTTTTCTCTTCAAACAGACCACACAATTGGTCTTAGTGCAACACCAGAAAGAGAAGATGAAGGAGACTTGGCCATAAGGTATGGCGCGGGAAAGATTGTTTATAGTTTGAGTAATGTTGAAGAATTAAAAGAAAGATTTCACCTTTGCAATATTAGAGTTTCTTTGGAATTGACAGAATATCAGAGGTACATGGATTTGCAAAGAGAATATTATCAGCTGCTACGAATGGCGGCCATAGATGTAAGAAAAGTAACTGTTATGGCAAAGAGAGGAAACAAATTTGCTTTAAGAATATTAAAGATTTGGTCTCAGCAGGCAAAGATGAGACATACTGCAAAAAATAAAATCGATGTTATAAAAACAATTGTTAATCTGGAAAAAGACAAAAAAATAATTATCTTTAGCGAGAGCATAGAATTCTCTGAAACAATAGGTGACGTTTTAGGTGCCATAGTTGTTCATAGTCAAATGTCAAAAAAAGAGGTCATTGAAAGATTAGAGGATTTCAGAAAAAGAAAATCTGCAGTTCTTGTTGCTCCAAGATTAATAGATGAAGGATATGATGTTCCAGATGCAAATATTGCAATTGTTGCAAGCTTTACAAGATCAAGCAGACAGATGATACAAAGAGATGGAAGAGTACTTAGAAGAAAAGATTTTGTTCGAAGATACACTTTAATAATTGAAAGTGTGGAAGAAGAAAAATTCTTTTCAATAATAAGAAAAACAAATATGATTGATTTGGCAAAAGATGGTCTTTGGTTAAGGTTTACACAAGGATTTATTGATGATTCTGATTGTAAAAAACTTTTTGAAGAGTACTTGGAAAACGATGAGCCATACGAGGACTGGTTAAAACAAAAACTTAACCTTTATAACTTATCAGGTCAAATCGATGTTGGTTTTTACCACGCACATAGTATTGCCATTGAACGATTAAAAATAGAATTTCCTAATCGATGGTCAATACTTAAGAGTCCTGAGAAGAAAAAGAAACTGCTTTTTTCTACAGGTTATTCAAAGGAAGAACAAATAAAATTAAAAGACCAATTAAGAAAAATCAATGCAAAACTCCTTTTACCGGATGAAATATTTTTAGCACTCATGCGTTTTATCGAAAGCGAAGAGTTCGAATTAGATGATGAATCAAGAGAATACTTCAAAAATGTTGCAAGCGAAGAACGAAGAAAATACTGGCCAGAAGAATTGTTTGAAGCAGTAAGTGATTTGGTTGAAAAGATATAAAAAGCCTCCGATGGGAATTGCACCCACGACCTGCAGATAACTTGATTTTTGTTTACAAGTCTGCCGCAATAGCTACTATGCTACGGAGGCAATGAAATTGCCGACGTCCAAAAATCTTCTGATTTTTGTTACGGAGGCGAGTTTTACGAGCCTTCACTCAAAAAGCTCTGCTTTTTGTTTGCGGAGGCAACTGATTGCGATTAGTTGACGTGCAACCATAATTGCTATATAAATTAATCTTAATAGCACGATAAAAGAAAAAAGTTCGTTTTAAATAATTTTCTATAATGCTGCTGTGTCGGATAATTCTTTGTAATAATTCTTCTAAAAACTTGTTTTTTGATTATTTTTGGTTGGAAAAATTGTTTTTGCATGGCTTTAGCTATGCATTCATTCTTTTTTTTGCGTATTTTTTCATTTGTTCGTTGTT
>JAHIUF010000030.1 GCA_018817005.1 Nanobdellota archaeon | reverse complement strand
TCATGTAACCGCAAATTACTTGCATGGAAAACTTTAAGAATCTGTCTTTGTAAACCAACTTCATACTGATTATTTATTTGTGTTTGAATCATACAAATATTTAATCAGTATACATATTTATACCTTTCTGAACAACGCCATATAAACACAACTTTTTTAAATAAACTTTTGTTCTAATATAAAAAAGCATCTGAGGACATGAAGAATGCATGAATCCTCTGGAGGGAAAAATGGTAGAATTTAAATTAAACATAGGCAACCCAAAAACAGGAAAAACATACAAAAAAGAGATTGTTGAAGAAGAAGCAAAACCACTTCTAGGGAAAAAAATTGGTGATAAGATAAAAGGTGAACTAATTGGATTTCCAGGCTACGAATTTGAAATAACAGGTGGATCTGATTATTGTGGATTCCCAATGAGAAAAGACGTAGGAGGAAGCGCAAGAAAAAAAATTCTAATCGCAAGCGGTGTCGGAACCAGACATAAAAGAAAAGGAATAAGACTTAGAAGAACCGTTGCAGGAAATACAGTTTATTCAAAAACCGCACAAATCAATATCAAAGTAATTAAAGAAGGAAAAGCATCACTTGGTGAAGAGCCAAAAGTGGAAGTAAAAGCTGAAGAAGCTAAAAAAGAAGCTCCAAAAACAAAAGAGAAAAAAGAAGAAAAAACAGCAGAAGCACCAGTGACAGAAAAAAAGAAAGAAGAGCCAAAAGAAAAAGCATCAGCAACAGAAGAGAAAAAAGAAACAAAAGAAGAAAAACCTTCTAAAGAAAAGAAAGAAACAGCAAAAACACCAGTAACAAAAGAAAAGAAAGAAACAGCAAAAACAAAAGTTTCTGAGCCCCAGGTACAACCTAAGAAACCAAAAACAGAAGAGAAAGCTGTTGAAGAAAAGAAAAAATAAAATTCTTTCTTAAATTTTTTCTATTTAAAAAAACCAACCAACTCAATAAGATTAGATATAACCTTATATTCACTCGATTTCTTTTTGTGCGTTTTTTCTGGGTCAAAAAGTATTGCGTTCATGCCGATTGTTTTTGGCGGCAAGATATCTTTTTCATATGAGTTACCAATCATAATAGCATCCTTTGGCTTGACTTTATAATCATTTAATATTCTTATCAGGTTTTCAGTTGATGGCTTTGATTCCTCGAACATGTCTACAGTGTAAACCTTGTCAAAATAATTCAAGATTTTCATGAACTTTAGAGCTGCATTAGTAGATTTTTCAGGAGTATTAGAGTAGGCAACGAGTTTGTGTTTCTTTTTAAGTTCTTTAAGCACCAGCTCACAATTATCATGTGCTGCGACTAAGTTTTTAGGATCCACAAAATCAATAGTATCAAAATATTCTTGTCTTGAAAAACCAAATGCAGTTGCAACATTCACGGAACTAACTGCTTTTTTTCCAAGTTTTTCCTTCATATTAAAATATTGTTTTTTTGCTTCTTCTTCGCTCCAGCCGTATTTTACAGAGATTTTTTTTATTTGAGCTTTAAAGCGCACTTTATTGATTTCTTCCTCGCGCTCCAATGTTCCGTCAACGTCAAAAATAATAAGTTTCATTCTTGAAATTAAGAACAACGGATGTTTTAAGAAGTTTACCATTGTTTGAGACTACTATTAAGTAATTAACTAAATAAGCTTTATAAATGTGACTGTCATTCTAAAAAAAACAATAAATAAAATGAGCCTAGAAGAAATAATTAGCAACTTGGAAATATTTATTAAATCATCAGGAAGATCCATTAAACATTTCAAAGAAGAAGAATATGATGAAAGATTCAATCGGGAAGATAAAGATTGGTTGATTGAGTTTTATGTGTCTCCTAAAATGGCTGCGAAATATCACTCAAGATTTAATGGACGAGATATTTCTACACTAGTATTTAAGAATGTCAAAGCAAGAAAAGCAAATTTATATGATAAAAAATTCGATGCAAAGCAGATTTCAATATTAGTGGAATACAAATGCACGCCAGAAAAAGCAGATGAATACAATAAAAGATTTACTGGAGAAGATATATCATGGCTTGGGTTATATAAGGTTACACCCAAACAAGCAGATGAATATAATAAAAGATTCAAAGGTAAAGATATTGCTTTCATGGTACGTGCAAAATGTTCTCCACAAGAATCAGAAAAATTTAACAAAAGATTCGACGGACATGAAATTTCTAAGATTGTTAGAAAAAATATATCCCCAGAAGAAGCAAATCTATATGACAAAAGATTTCATGGCGAGTATATTTCCTGGTTAGCAGATATAAATTTAAAAGCAGAAAAAGCAAATAAGTATAATAAAAGATTCGACGGGCATAGTGTGTTTTTTTTAGGCAAAGTAAATATCCTGCCAAAAGAAGCAAATTCTTATTGGAACAAATTTAGTTACGATCATATTATCACATTAAACAAAATTGGAATAAAATCAACAGAAGCTTCTGAAAAATCAAACCAAAAACTGTTAGAGATATTACAAAAAATTACAAAAACAGAAGAAATATATGATAATCCAAATAATTTCAAATTTTTGGGTTTAGGGCAAAATTCAATAGTTTTACAGAATAAAGAAAAGAAAAGTAGTTACAAATGCTCACAGAATCTCACTAATGAAAAAGAATTCATAAAAATAATAGATAAAAACAAAATAAAAAATATAGTACAAATCATGAAAGTAATTTCTCAAGAAATTATAGACATACTAGAACTTGAATATATCTCGGGCGATTCATTAGAAAACATTCTAAAAGAAAAAAATCTTTCAACACAAAAAGTTCTTCAATACGGGTTTGACATCATGAACGGACTAATAGAAATGCGAAGAGCAGGAATAATCTATCACAGAGACATAAGACCAGCAAACATAATGATAGATGAAGAAAACGACAAAGCAGTAATAATAGACCTCGGAATAGCAACAACCAACAGACACGCAAAACCACAAGATAACAGAAGATACGGCGGAACAAACGATTTGACAAGCCTCGCACAAGTAATGTACAAAATGGCAACCGGAAAACACCTATTCGCAAAAAGCAAAAGCATGGAAACAACAATACAAGCAGACGAACTACAAGACCACAGAGAATGGATATACCAAGATAAAAAAAGAATCCAACATTACCTAAAAAAAGTAGACAAGAACATAGAAAACAAAGAAGTATCATACATAATAAAACACTGCTTAACAGCAAAAAACCATGAATACAAAAAAACATGGAACATGATGAAAGAGTATAGAAAATGAGCATAGAAGAAAAACTAAACAAAACTCCTGATAATAAACATCATGAGAGTTTTATTGTTGATAATGAAAACAACATACAAATATCGGATTATTTTAATTCAAAAGAAATTGAAGAAAAAGGAATAACTGAAGAAAAATTCTTTAATTACCATAAAGATTTAAGAATTCATGAAAGAGTGTATTTGTTACAAAATGGAATTAATGCCAAGATAGCCAATCAATATTGTCCATTACCATTAATGGATGAGTCAGAGGAGATAATATATGAAATATACGAAGACACGAGAGCCATGTGTATAGAATACTTTCATAAAAACAACATCCTGCCTAATGATGCAAAGAAAATCGTTAAGAGTTATGATAAAAGAGTTGAAGAATTGCTTTATGAGTTTATATTAGAAGGTATTGCTGCAAAAAAAGTTAAGGAATACCCAAAAAGATTTTGCGAGTGGGAAGTCAAATCATTAATAGATGCGGATATTTCTGCAGAAGAAGTAAAGTTCTATCCGGAAGAACTAAATTTTTGGGAAATTGAAATTTTATATGATTGCAATGTTAATTCTAAAACTTTTTCAAAAAAAGAGATAAATAATCTAACAGAACACATCGAAACAATAAAACATTATTTTCATGAAGAACTTTTTGAAAAGAAATTCTCAATAATTGGTGCAGGTCAAAATGCAGCAGTTGTAACAATAGATGATTTCGTAATAAAAATTGGAGAAGAAATTAGTTATGAAAAAGAAATCCTAGAAAAAGTATATGATGCCAATGGTCATACTAGAAATGTTATTAACCTTAGAGAAGAACTACGATGTGAAAAATATACCTCTGAATATTTAAACTACTTAGAAAGACTCGATGAAATATTAATTCAAGATTATGATGTTGAAGACCCAGAACAAGCAAATGATGAACTTATTGAAAGAGCAAAAGAAGATTTAATGGAAGAAGGATATGGTTATAATTTAATAATAAATCCATTGTATGAGCTTATAGAAAATCATAAAGATGAACATATGTGGATTGAAAAAGTTGAAGGTGAAAACATAGAAAAAAAACTTCAACAAGAAACAAACTTATCAATCAAAGAAACAGTTCAATACGCATTCGATATCTGCAATGGAATTCTAGAACTAAGAAATGCAGGAATCTATCATCGAGACCTGCATGACAGAAACATAATGATAGACGAAGAAAACGACAAAGCAATAATAATAGACTTAGGAACAGCAACAACAAACCCAAACATAAGCAATCCACAAAATAGGTTATACGGTGGAAAC
>JAHIUF010000029.1 GCA_018817005.1 Nanobdellota archaeon | reverse complement strand
CGGCGTTTTTTCTGAGTTCGGACTTCAGAAATCTTTTTTTTTAGATTTCTGTTTTGTCCGGGTCTCGGCGTTTTTTCTGAGTTCGGACTTCAGAAATCTTTTTTTTTAGATTTCTGTTTTGTCCGGGTCTCGGCGTTTTTTTTTTTGTTATCACTAAATAATAGTTTTTTCTGACAATCTTTAAAAACAAACTTTCATTACCTAAGATGAAATGGAACCGCCATCAGGAATAAATTTTTATGAAAGCTATCACTACAATAATTCTCTAAGGCTAGAATATCAGAAAAAAACTACAGTCCAGGCATGTAAGATTGTTGGTGTAGGAATAGGGGGGATTGTGACGTTATTATTATTGAATAATCCTTTGGTGGCAGTGCCTGTTTTTGCTTATATGTTATATGCTTCAGCAAAGAGGATTCCTAATTCTACTTCGTCAGATTATATTGATTATACTGAATTTGAAAAAAAAGCAGGTGAAGCTAATGAGTAATAATACGAGTAATGGCTACATTGATATCCCAATTGAAGAAAAAATTGCTTATAAGGAATCAATTACACATGAATGTAGTAAAAAGATTCGAACTCATGGTTGTATAAATTATTCTTGTTGTGCCACGGTTATTTTAGGTGGTGCAATTTTTAGTCTCTCACCATTTATTACATTTCCTATAATTGGATTTCAGTTATATCAGCTTGTTCAAATTGTGAAAAGCACTAAGCAAAGAAAGGTGGCTTTTGAAGCTTTAGAAAAAATTACTGAACAAAACATTGACAAATTTATACTCACAAATAATCAGAATGATGTTTTGGTAAAAAAATATATAAAATGATCATTGGACAAATAACAAAGGAAGAACAGAAAGTTTATCTTGAATCTCTTAAGCTAGAATATTCAAAATATGAACATCGCTCTGATCAACCAGCGATGATTATTCGTGCTTTTACAATTCCAATGATGATGCTGGGAATGACTTTACCTGTTATTGCTATTTCTGTTGTAAGCACAGTATTTTCTTATGCATTTCCCACAGCAATTTACTGGAGTCAAAGAATGAATAAAACAGCACTTGAAATCTCTGCTTTAGAAAAAGAATTAGGTTTTGATGATAAAAATGACGATTGATGAAATAACTGAGGAAGAATTGGTAGCGTATCAAAAATCTTTGAATTATGAAACTTATTTATCTAAGAAACAAAAATATTCTTGGAAATGCATATCTCTCATGTCAACCACATCAATTGGTCTTCAGTTGGCCCTTGTGTTTGGTAACCCCTGGTCTTTACCTTTGCTTGCTGTTGGAGGATTGTCTTTGTACATGTATAGTAAGATAAATAATCGTTTTTATGAAGATAAAAAAAAGTTAGGGATTTATAATGACGATTGATAAAATAACTAAGGAAGAAGCAGAAGCGTATTATTCTTCTGTTGAAGATGAATTCTTTACACGAAAGACTTATGGATGGAAAATGGGTGGTTTAGGATTGGCTTCTTTATTGATGTCTGTACCAATATGTATTTTAAGCCCTCCTGTAGGTCTATATATGCTTATGGGTGGTTTTGGTTTGTCTATAGTTGGCGTATCGCGATTATATTTTGACTTAAAAAAAACAAATAGATTTGTCAAAAATTTAAAGTCTGATGTTAAAGAATATTTAAAATGACGATTGATGAAATAACTAAGGAAGAATTGGTAGCGTATCAAAAATCTTTGAATTATGAAACTTATTTATCTAAGAAAAAAAAATATTTTTGGAAAGAAATTCCTATTTTCACAACCTTTTCTCTTAGTTGTCAAGGTGGTTTGGTGGCTTTTGTATTAGGTAATCCTTTGTGTTTACCTTTGCTTGCTGTTGGAGGATTGTCTTTGTACATGTATAGTAAGATGAATAATCGTTTTTATGAAGTTAAAAAAAAGTTAGGTATTCTTGATGACAATTGACAAAACAACTAATGAAGAAGAAATAGCTTACGCTGAGTCCTTAAAAAGAGAAGATGCAAGTAAATCAATTGATTATCTGGCTAAGTCTATTCCATTAGTATATGCTGCTGCTTTTATCGGGATTTATCTGAATCCATATTTAAGTTTGCCGATGCTTGGAGGATTTATATATAATTGTTTTAAATCAGTTTCAACAATGAAAAAGGGTAATTGTTTGCTTTTCTATAAATCCTTGGATGATAAAAATGACTCTTGATAAAATAACTAAGGAAGAAGCAGAAGCGTATTATTCTTCTGTTGAAGATGAACTCATAAAAAAATCTCTCATTACAAAGCTAGCTGACATTAGTTTAATTTCTTTTGGTGTTGGTTGTATACCAGCAATATTTTTTGGTTCTGTTATATTTGGTTATATGTGTTTAGGTGGTTTGGGTGGAATGTTTCTTAGTTATAAGCTTGATCATCGTAGTACAAAAAAACGCGAATCTTACATTGAAAATTTGAAAGCTGATATTAACAATCAATACAACAAACATTTTTCAGATTCTAGCAATCAATAATTTTTTAAACTCTTATCATAGTAATATTTGTAATGAGTGCTGATATAAGAGATTTTATTGGTATAACGAGTGTTTTTAAGAAATATTCAAGAATAATACGTGGTCTTAATCAAGATTTTTTGTCTTCCCTTGATAAATTTGTTTTTTTAAAGTCCGATATTGAAAAATTAGCCCATGATTTTGAACTTGTAGAAAAAACTGTTAATTCAAATCTTTCTAAAGCGGAAGCATATTGTTTTGAATTAAAAAAAAACCCTCCAAACAAAAATTCTATTTACGGAAAGATTAATGAATTATTTTCTTATCTAAATAGTTTTCACAGGTTATTCTTCGGTACAAATGAACATGTTTCTAATTATGATATCTTAACAATTTTTGATTCAATTTCGGTTTTTAGAAACAAAGCGGAAAAAATGAAAACTTCAAAAGAGGTTATTAAATTAGTTGATGAATTTTATTTTCATTTTAGACATTTGCGTTCTGAAAGAGAATTAGATTCTATTCTAAAGCTATTCTATTCTTATTCAGATAAGATAAAGCATTATTTCAAAATGAAACACAGTATTGTGGGTTTATCTAAACTGCCTTTTTTAAGAGAATCCATAAAGATTGATGGAAAACACACAGTTCATCTTAACATTTCTTTTTCTAAAGATTTAAACCCTGAAGGACTAGACCATTTTATCAAATCATCTTTTAATTTTTATGAAGCTAAATTAGAACATACTTTGGAGAAAGAGAAAAACACTCTTATTTCAAACCTGCTTTTAAAACTTCAAACAAAAAAACAATTTTATGAAGCTAATGGTTTGGATAAATTTTTAAATTCTTGGTTGTTGAAATTAAAAGATTTATTAATCAGAGTTTTTAGAGATAATATTAGTCTTATGCTTACACCTTCTTTAAGTTGTAATTTAATTATCATATCTGAGATGGGTGGTTATGCTTTTTGTTCTGGTAAAACCTTAATTGATTACTATATTCTTGAAATAGAGATTGGAACAATTTTAACTTTTGATGTTTTTTGTAGAGACTTTTATGAGTCAACTCCTTCAGAAGTATTTGCGTTTTTACATAATAACAGAAAAGCTGGTTTATTTACTTCTTCTGCTTTTTCAACACAAAACATCAATAAAATTTTTGGTTCTTTAAGTTCTAATTTTGAACCTGTTAGAACATGGTCATTGTACTCAATTGCAGCTCATGAATTATCTCATGCTTTTGACAGCGACTATCTTTTCAAAATTAACCGTTTAATGCCTTTTATTCATAATTTGATTCAACAAGACAAGTTCTATGAGAAACATCACAGTTTGAATATTAGTAATCAAATCATATCTTTTTCAGAGTTTTTTGTAAAATGCCGTATAGAGACCATACCTCAATTTGAAGAATTCATTGTTAAAACACGTGATTCTTCACAAACATCTCGTTATTGTTTTGTATCGCCTATACTGTATGCTGGTCAGATAGATGTTCTTAAAAAATTTAATGATACCATTTCTTCTATAGAAAATAATCCTCTTGAAAATTCTAATTATTCATTTCATTCTTTGAGTTCTTTAGCATATGGCGTTGGTTTTGTTATGGCTTTGACAATATTCCTTGCTGATTGTAAGAGAAAAAAGGTTGATTTACTAATAATTGACAATCATGATTTTGTGATTATTCAAAAGGCATTTCCAAAAGCATTTTATGTTTTAAGGGGTTTTTCTGATGAATCACTTATCAATGAAGGTTCTCCTGATTGGTTTTTATTGCAATCGCTTAAAAAGCAAGATGTTATTTTTCTAAGACAATTCTTGCAAAGACACAACTTAAAACAAAAATCATTATCAGATATTCCTTCACTAATTGAGTCGAACATGCAGTTCTACATATTTAGACCGCCTTTGGATATTATGATGAATACTTTTGCAAAGCTCAAAAAAACAAACGAGATACAATTTTTTGAAATGTATCAGAAGGCTTGTGATTTTTTGGGTTTGAAGAATCAGTTTGTCACTTTAAAAGGTATTTCTGGATTGTTTGAAAAATTTTCTGATGCATATTTGGCCATTGATTTTGAGGATAATTCCAAAAATCTTAACTTCAAATAGGATTAAAACTATCGAAAAGTTTTTTATATACATATGTATAATTCTATAAAAATAGTAAAAGGTGATAATTTATGGGAATGAAAGACCAAATGTCAAAGATAAAGGATAACTGGTTACTGCTGGTTTTGTTAGTTGTTGTTGTTTTGGCAGTATTGTTATTCAGTGGAGGCGGAAGTATCATGAACAGTTCTTATGATTCTTTCTCATCAAAGTCAATGGGTATGATGGAATCTGCTTCTTATAGAGATGGTGGTTATCCATCTTATGTTGTTGATTTTGCGCCTGAAGTGGAAGAGAGAAAAATTACGAAAACATCCACTATGGGAATTGAGACTGAGAGACGAGAATACAAAAGCACTGAGACAAAGCTCAAAGCTATAATTGAGTCAAGTGATTCATATCTTTTAAATGAAAATGTAAACACTTATGGAACTGGAAAAAAAAGTTATATTCAAGGATATTACCAGATTAAAGTCGATACTGAAAAATATTCTGCTATTGTAACTCAATTAAAAGAGCTTGGAGAAGTAACTTCTTTTAACGAAAATGCAAGAGATATAACTGGTTCTTATACAAATGTTGAACTAGAATTAGAAGTTGAGAAAGAACGATTGAAAAGATATCAGGAAATGTATGATGACGCAAAAGAGATATCTGATAAGATAGATCTAAACGACAGAATTTTCAATCAGGAAAGAACAATAAAATATCTTGAAGATTCATTGAAAAACATGGATAGCAAAGTTGATTATTCAACAATAAGTGTTAATATGCAAGAAGAACAATCTGGTTACATGAATGTGATTCTTGTTAAGTTTTCAACACTTGTGAAGAACCTTGTGAACAGTATAAACACTCTTCTTAAGCTGTTGTTTGTATTATTGCCATGGGCAGTTATAATCTTCATATTTTGGTTTATTGTAAAACTTTTAAGAAGATAATAATTTTTTTTCTTTTTTTTTCTTTTTTACTTTCAAAAAATTTAAATATAGTTCTTTTTTCTTTTAGTTAACGGTTTTTTTTTAAGGGGTTTTTTTATGAGGGAATTGGATAGTATAAAAGACGAGTTTGTATATAACACCAGAGATAATTCTTATCTGGTCATTAAAAAACGTCCAGATTTTACGCCTGTAAAAGTTCTTGAGATTCCAACAACTGTTTTTTATGGTGATTGCTTAGAGCTCTACAAGCGTGCATTAAGTAGAAAAGAAGAGTTGTTGTCTTTGTACCCTGCTTCTGATTATGAAAGGATTTGGCTTTCAGAATCATTATTTCCTGATGATGAACAACTTTAATGCTTGCTTATTTTTCTTTTATCCAATCAATAAGAAGATAGATTAATATTGCTGCAAATCCACCTATGAGAAACCATAAAGCTGCGTGTTGCCATAAAGGTGTTTGTGTGCTTATTGTTTGTACAACTGTATCTGCACTTCGAGCTGCGATTGTGTTAATTGCTGCTTCTTCAGCCATAGATGCTGCGTTTGTGCCTAACATTTTACTTGCAGGCGCAAAATCAGCTGCAAAACTGCCTGCTGATTTAAAGAACATGTTAATTATTTGTATGATTGCAGATATTCCAAGCGTTAGACCTGCAACAGGTAATATTTTTCTTAGTTTTTCTCTCAAGCCCCACGTGCTTTTTGGAGCTATGATTATGTATTTGTTTGCGAGTTTGTAATGATTTACTTCTTTTCCTTTTTCTGAATAATGAAACTCTTCAACTATGACTAGTTTTCCTTTGACAAGTTGTTGGAGGTTGTAATGTACTGTTGATATTGGAATTTCCAGTTCTTTTGCGATTTCTGTTTCTGTTGCATCTTTTTCTGTTAGAAAATCAAGGATCTTTCTCGCGGTTTCATTCGAAACAATTTGTGCAAGGTGCTTGGTCTTCTCCTCGCTTAGAGAAACGAGTAAGAATGCTTCTCTTTTTTTTGCCATAAATAAGAGTTTTACTTTGTTTTTTAAATAATTTATCATAGTTTCAACCTCTTTTAAAGTTATAACATTTAGAGAAGAAGAAAAAAGAAAAAAATAATAGGAATTTTAAGATGTTGGGGTGACTTTATCCCTATTATTTCCAAAAGAGTATTTTGTTAATTGCTCTTCTGAAAAAGCCTTCAGATTCTGCACTTGTTATTACACGTCCGGTTATGGGATTTTCATATTCAATAGTGCTTTCTTCTCCTGTATCTTCATAACTAACACCCATATCTATTGCCTCAGACATAACAGCTTTTTTAGCAAAAATTCCTAGTGTGTTGGTTAATATCGTGTTGCTTTTTTCATCGTAGTCAGAGTCCTTTGTTGCTTCAGCAGCCCATTTCATATCAAGACCTTCTTCTGCATAATATTCTTCTACTTCTTTTCTAACATATCTTAATTGTTCATATTCTCCGCCTGTTTTTGCAGCTATTTCTTTCCAGATTCTTATACCAACAGATTCCATGCCAGAACCACTGATAGTATAAATTACAATGTTTTCTTTTTGAGCGTTTTGAATTTCAGCCCGATAATCATATCCGTTTGGACTTCCTTGTTGATAGTTCTGATCCCCGGCACCTTCACCATGTGGAGCTGCATCGCCAATTAGAAATATTAGCTTTTTTGCATTATCATCCCAATTCATTTCGTTTATTGCTACATGAAGTCCGTCAGCAACAGCTTCTGGATGATCTCCTCCACCTCTAGCTTCAAGTTCTTCTAAAAAACTCATTGCATACTCTATGTTGTTTGTTAGTCTGAATTTTTTTGTGATATACTCGGGTTCTTCTAAAGGGTAGTCTCTATATGCAACGAATCCCACTCTTATTTGTGGTGTTGGTGTTCCTTGTTTAACATCAGCAACTAATTGTTCAATATGTGTTTTTACGCTTCTTATTTCATCACTCATTGACCCAGTTGTATCAATTGCAAACACAACATCTATTTTAGGGTTTATTGGTGGTTCAGGGCACACCCATTGACATACTTGATAACAGTTTGTTCCTTGCTGTTCTATGTTGCTATATTCTGTTTTTGCTTGTTCTTCTTGTGCGCTAACAAATCCTAACATGCTTGTCATCATTAGAATCAGCGCAAATATTGTATATGTTTTTTTCATATTTTTTCCTCCACATCATTCAGATGTATTCATTAGAAAAGTAGTTATATTATATATAGGGTTGAGTAAGTTTTAATTTCATTTGAAGTTTTCGTTCGTCGAGAAAAAGGTAATAATTTGGTTAATTTTCTTAATTTTTTCCAAACTTTTTTATACTTGTGAGCGTTATTTGTATTGGAGAGTCTGGTTGAAAGCAGTATTTGTTTATACAGAAATACTTTAAACTAAACAAGTATATTAATATATATTTCTGTATACTAAGGCGTATATTTATGTGTGTTTTTATATCTCTTTCTACAATTTGTTGAAGATGTTGATAAAAATGACGCAAATTATATATATCTAGAAGTAATACTACATCATATGAAAAAAGTTCTTTCCACAATAACAAACATTCTATTTGCAACATTAATGGTAGGAAGTAATGCCTGTGTTGCACCATCAGCTCAACAACAAATAAACACAGACAGACAAATAGAATATAGCTAAGATTGTACAGGAACACTATACCTGCACTTTATGAAACGAAACGGAGAAGAAACACCAGCAATAATAACTGTTAGACACACAGAAAGCGTATTTTCACCACCAAGAATGTATTATGCTGAAAATGGGTGTGTTAAAATAAACTTTCAAACCAAAGGAACATACGAACTCAAATTTTTCGAGTCAGATAAATACGTAATAGAAGAAACAGGTGGATTCACAGGTGAATACGACGATCCAAACCGGAACGCACAACATTTAGAAGATTATTTATATTCAAACAACAAGTTTCTATTTGAACAACAAATATCCATAGACAAAGACTTCTATCAAGATTGCAGAAGCATAGTTGTAGATAAGTAATCAAAAAATATATAAAGATTTTACAAGTTTCTAAAAACAATTAGAAAAAGGGTTTATGACTCCAATGGTTTCGACCATTGAAGACGAAGTCAGGCGTAAAGCCTAACGAGAGTTTAAATATAATATACTTTTTGGGCTTATGGCTCAGTCTGGCAACGCTTTCGTCCGTTGACACCGAAAGGCGACTCCTGGTCTTCGACCGGAGTCCCCAGCAAAGCAACAATGAAACGTTGGACAATAGAGCAGCCGACTCTTAATCGGCAGGTCAGGGGTTCGAATCCCCTTGGGCCCATAAAAAAAATGGAATGCGAAAAGGAAGCAAATAAAGAAAACTGCAACTGCACATATCCATGTGAAAAAAAAGGATTGTGCTGCGAATGCGTAAGTTATCATAGAAACAGAAAAGAACTGCCCGCATGTTTCTTTCCAGCTAATGCTGAAAAAACATATGATCGAAGCATAAAAAACTTCATAAAACTAAATAGTTAAATCTCATTACATGAAGATTTGTGAATTCTTAAAAACCCATGAAACGATTCTTACATTCTGGGCAACAAAAAACTTTTTCCTGAAACTGTAAAGAATTTTCTGTATCAAGCTCTTTGCCGCACGTAAAGCAAAAGCCAATAGCCATTTTTTATTTAAAACAAAAGAAACATTAATTGTTTAGATATTTAATTATTTCGGTGGATTTTGAATACTATGGGAAATAAATAGCTTAAGACAAATAATTCAAAATAAATAATTTTAAAAATTGATTTAAGATAGCTTTTTTCTAATAAAAAAATAAAAAAAATTTAGGGTTTTTATTTCCCTAAGATTCTGTACATACCAGTTCCACAAGTTGGGCACTTGCCTTTCATTGCTTTTCGACCATTTTTCATAGTCACTTCTTGTGCTTCTGACATTTCTTTTTTTGCTTTACACTTAACGCAATATCCTTCTACCATTTTTGTTACCTCCAATTACTATGTTATGACCTAAAAAACCTTTTCATATATAAAATAGTAGGTTTTTTTAAGGTTAAATTAGTGTTTTTGTTCTTTTTTTGGTGTTTTTTGTTCGTAAATCACAAAGTTCTTAAAAAAACAGTAATACTTTATGTTCTATGCAATATGATATAATTTTGGTTTTTGGAGCAGAATATTTTGATCATCCTTTGTGTGGTGTTGCGATTATTAAAAGGCTCTTGGAAAAGAATGGGTATAGTGTTGGAGTAATAGAGATGCCTTTATGTGAGAAAGAAATATTATCTCTTGGAAAGCCAAAACTCTTTTTTGGCGTGAGCAGTGGAAGCATTGATTCAATGGTTAGAAATTATACTCCGCTAAAAAAATTAAGAGCTGAAGATAAGCATCAGAAACGGGCTGTAAGATTTCCTCCTGACAGAGCTGTAACTGTTTATTCTAACTGGATTAAAAAAAGATTCAAAGATTCAAAGATTATTTTAGGGGGAACTGAAGGAAGCCTTAGAAGATTTGTTCATTATGATTATTGGGAAAACCGGCTTCGAAAACCAATATTGTTTGATACAAGAGCTGATATCTTGGTTTATGGAAGTGGTGAAAAACCTATTTTGGAAATTGCGAAGAGAATAAAAAATGGTGAGGAGTTAAAAGCAATCGAAGGTACTTGTATAATTTCAAGAGAATTACCTGATGGTTTTGAGGTTTTGCCTAGCGCTGAAGAAGTGATTTCTTCAAAAAGCAAATTTTGTGATATGCAGTTGCAATTATCAATCAAGAAGAATCTGGCACAAAAAATTGATACGAGATATTGTTTGCAGTATAAAAGTCCAAAATATACTAGTCGTGATTTGGATGAATATTATGAATTGTCTTTCACAAGGGCTGTGCCGAAAGAATTGAGAGGCTTTGAATTTTCAGTTGTAACGCATAGGGGCTGTATTGGGAAGTGCAATTTTTGCTCGCTTACATTACTTCAGGGTGATCGTGTTGTTTCGAGAAGTGAAGAATCAATAATCCGTGAGGTTAAAAGAATAACTAATTTAATACATTTCAAGGGCAACATTGATGATTTGGGAGGTCCAAGCGCTAACATGTATGGTTTGGATTGTGATAAGTGTGCTGATGGGATCTGCTTAAAATGTTCGTCTCTTGATCGTTCAAATAAGCGAATGATTTCGTTATTAAAGAAAACAAGAGCTGTTCTGGGTGTCAAGAATGTCTATATACGAAGTGGTATCAGGTTTGATCTTACAAATGAGGAATACATAAAAGAGGTTGCTTTGCATCATATTTTTGATACTTTAAGAATTGCCCCTGAGCATGTTAATAAGCATGTGCTTCAGCTTATGAATAAAGATATTTCTGGTTTGAAAGAATTTCGAAGATTGTTTTATAAATATAGCAAGAACAAGGAGTTATCTTATTATTATGTTTCTGCGCACCCTGGTTCAGGCGAAAAAGAAGCAAATGAGCTCAAAGAAATTATTAAAGAGGATAAAAATCCGGAAGCTGTTCAGATTTTCACACCTACACCAATGACTATTTCTACTTGTATGTATTATACTGGGCTTGATCCTAAGACTAAAAAAAAGATTTACGTTCCTTATACTTACAGGGAGAAAAAGATACAGAAGAATTTATAGCAGTTTAGAGTTTTTTCTTTAGAATAAGGGTATTTGAAACCCTAATTTGTTTAAAAGAAAATCATATACTATTAATATTAGTACAAATAAAAACAGCAGGATTATGAAATGGTGCTTGTGTTTGTGTTTCTGATGATGCTCTCTTTCTTTTTTGTTTTCATAGGATATGTCTATTATTTCATCTCCGAATAACAGTGAGAAAAACGTTCCGAGTGCTGATAGGATTATGATACTCCAATAGGGTATTGGTTGGGAGATTATGTGTTGAAATATTGATAATATTAGTGTATCGTTGTACACTGAAGGCGTTGTTAAACTAATAAAAATGTTAATTGATATTGCTATTATCCAGACTATTATCTCTGAATATATCATTCTAAGACCTGTAAATATTCTGATTGGTAGGTCTAACAGAAATCCTGCGTCAGCGATTGGTGTGCACAGGACAAAGAAACTCCATGTAAGAACGCTGACAATAAATCCTTCTTTACCACCAAACTTCATTATTGATAGAGACATATATCCAACTATCACAATTATAAGTATTATGAATTTTATTATGGGGTGTTCATGTAGATACTTGTTGACTGTTGAAAATAGTTTTTTGATATTTATTAGGCTTTTATGCATAATAGTGTACTAATAAATGTTTATTCTTTTTAATTATTGTGGAACTTAAAGAGTAGATTCATCAAACTTTGTTCATTAGGTTATTTATGTGTTATTATAGTTATTATTTTGTTATATTTTACTTTTTCAAATAAGTTTTATTTTTTTAAAAATAGGTTTTTTCCTTCAAAAATCCGAAGCCTTTATTAATGGAGACGATTTTTTTATTTAAAAAACAACAGAATTTCACAATTATAACATTTTTTTATGATGATTTTCTGATTGAATAAACTTTGAGGAAAAATAAAATGAAGGGAAAAGTAAAATTTTTTAACGCCGCGAAAAGATTCGGTTTTATCACTGGCGAAGATGGAAAAGATTATTTTGTGCACTTATCACAAATTATTGATCAAGTGGCGTTGGAAGAGAATGATGATGTTGAATTTGAAGGTACAGAAACTGATAGAGGTCTTGTAGCTCAAAACGTTAAGAAATAAATGTCTATTTCTAAAGTATTAAAATGATATCATTTAATGATTTGGGTATTTCTGAACAGATTTTAAAAACTATTCGGGAAAAAAACTTTGTAGAACCTACTTATATTCAGGAGAAATCAATTCCTTTAATTTTGCAAGGAAAAGATGTTATTGGCAGATCTTCTACTGGTAGTGGTAAGACTCTTGCTTTTGCTTGTGCTATTATTCAGAACATGCAAGCAGGTCCTGGTGTCAAAGCGGTTGTTCTGACTCCAACAAGAGAGTTGGCAGAACAGGTTTCTGAAGCTTTAAAAGAATTTTCAAAATATAAGTCTTTGTATGTGACTGCTATTTATGGTGGTGTTTCTATTAATCCGCAATTTGCTAAATTAAAAAAAGCGGATGTTGTTGTTGCAACGCCTGGTAGATTTCTTGATCATATGGAACGGGGAACAATTGATCTTTCTAATGTACAAATATTTGTTTTAGATGAAGCTGACAGAATGGTTGATATGGGTTTTATTGATGATGTTGATAAGATTATAAGTGTTTGTCCTAAAAAACGACAGACTCTTTTATTCTCAGCTACATTATCATCTGATATTGAAAGAATAAAAAATAAATACATGTCTAATCCTGAGAGTATTTCTGCAAAGCCATATGTTGATCCTTCGAAGCTTAAACAAATTTATTATGATGTTAGAGATAATATAAAATTTTCTTTGCTTGTTCATCTTTTATCAAAAGAGCATGGTGGGTTGGTAATTATTTTTTGTAATACTAGAAGACAAGCGGATTTTATATCTAAGAATCTTCGGGCTAATAATCTTGATGCTATTGCTATTCATGGTGGTTTTAGTCAGGCTAAGCGTTCTGCAAATATGGATAAGTTTCAATCTAAAAACACTAAAGTTTTGGTTTGTACTGATGTTGCTGCAAGAGGCCTTGACATTCCTGATGTGTCGCATATTTATAATTATGATATTCCTAATGATTCCAAAGAGTATATCCATCGTATTGGAAGAACTGCAAGGGCTGGAAAAGAAGGGATCATTATAAATATTCTTTCTTCAAGAGATCATAATAATTTTTATAGTATTCAGAAGGCTTATTCGACTATTTCTATTGAAAAAATAGATGTTCCAGAGTTAAAAAACGTTGTTATTAAGAAAGAAACTACTGAAAAAAGGCACAGACCTTCAAACAGGTTTAATAATCATCGAAGAGGCAATTATTCTCGAAAACCTTCGAATAATTCTACTAATAACTATGCTCGTTGGAATATTGATAATTAGTTTTTTTTATTTTGGATTTATTTTCACGTATAGTCCCATTATGGGTGCTCCCCAGATTGGACATTGTTGTTCTGTTTCACCAATTTCATATGCTGGCACTTGCTTGAATTGATACAATGGTTGTTGTTCTGTTCTATATTGATCTCTCAAATTATCGTGTCTGATTGTGTGTTCGTCTATGCTTCTTTTTATGTTCATATTTCATCACCTAAGTTTTATGAACTTCTTTTTATGGATGAGTCATTATTTAAAATTTGTGACTAAAAAAGCAAAAATTTATAAATTCTGACAAATATTATTCTAAAATGGATAATATAACTAAAACTGTGTGGGGTTTTTTAGATAGTGACCCAATACTTAGGAGTAGTTTGTCTAGGAATGTTATTAATAAACGAGCTTTGGCATTTTACATAATCAAAACTTTAAGTTTGTCCGCGCCTGTTAATGCTGTTATAAGCGCCATACGCAGATACCAAACTGAAAATCCTCTTAATGAGGTGTTTACTAAAGCGCTCGAGGTTATTTCTGATTCAACGATGTCTTCAAAAAATGGCATCGTAAGTTTAACTTTAGAAAAAGATCAGGAAACTGAGAAATTAATACCGAAGCTTTTTACTGTTGTTGAAGTTGGTAAAAATAATGTGCTCAGGATAATCCAGGCAGATGAATCTATAAAGATTCTTATTGATCAGAAAAACCTTAAAAAAGCAAAGGAGATTGTTCCGGAACAAAAAATTGTCAAAATTGAAGAGGATTTGGCTGAAGTGACTATTCATCTTGATGAGCGTGCATGGTATACTCCTGGCGTTGTAACTGTTCTTTCATCTCAACTTTCAGGTAATCACATAAATATCATTGAAATTATGAGTTGTATTCCTGAGATAATAATTTTCTTTAAGGAGAAAGACTTGATGAGTGCTTATAATGTATTGTACAATTTGGCAAATAAAAACACCACTGTTTAGTAGTTATAAATCGAAATATTTATATATGCAAATAGATTCTCAAAGAAAACATTGAATTCAAAAATAAATAATCTTTGGAATGATTTTAAAACAATTCTTAGAAACACTTCAATAGAAGTATATATAGGAATGTTTTTAGGACTTGCAACATCAGGATTCTATCTTGTCAAAACTGAGCTTGATAGAAAAAAACAGATACCACTTGTTTTCTCAGAGATATCACAAATAGAGAAAGATGCGGCTAAAGATGGGGTTGAATTAACACCATTAAATCTTTATCTTCCAAAGACAAGCGATGCTTTAATGAAAATATTTGAGTGTTGGGATGACTCCCATAAAAGAGCTTTTTTCGATTACAACATACACTTGTTTGCATCAGAACTCGAAGAACGAATTGATATAACTGGAAAAAGATGGCACTATAATTTAAAAGATTTAGCTTCTGAAATACCCGAATTTGCATCAAAAAGTCTCAAACAGCTAGAGCCATTTGTAGATGTAATGAATCGCTCAGCCCAAGTAAATGAGTCTTTTGATGAAGCGTGGCGTGATTTTCATAATGATGTTAACAGAACAGAAACATACACTGATAGTGATGGTAAGACTCAAACAAGAGAAGTGTATGATCACACGAATCATGATTATTATTATTACAAGAAACATGGTGAGGCAGCTTCAAGAAGTCTTGATGTAATGCTAGATGCACATCCAAGTTTAAAATTTCAAACAAAACTAAGAACAACATCTGAAACACACGCAGATGGTGAATATGCAGCTGAATCAAGCAGAGATGGGTTAGAAAAAAAAGGTGAAATGGCTAATTTAGATGCTGATGAGTTTATGAATCTTGCAAATAGTTGGTTCACAGGTTCAACTCTTAATAATAACTTGCCAAAAATATATGCTGCATGGAAACTATTACATTCAGATGCTGATTCTTGGCGTCATGCAAAAAATCACTCAAGAAGTCATCATTACAGGACATATGCAAGATCTGACTCCGGACCAAAAGAGTTTCAAGTTGCAGAAGAAGCACTTCATAATGGAATTGTGCTTCATAATTCAATTGCAGAATTTGTGGATGCAATCCAATACACAAGAGACCAGATGCCTATTTTATACCAAAAGGTTGAGGAATTGATAGGAATTGAACTTGACAACGAACCCGGTAACTCAAAAAAAGTTGCACGTGATTTGATGAAGATTGCGAAAACCACTTACAAAATGAACTTTTCTGAAGGCGTTGATGTTGATAGGTTTCGTATGGGTGTTGTTGCGCTTGGAATGCTTGCAAGTGCAGTTGTTGGCGGTCTTGTAGGTTTTGGATTTCACAAAGCTGGTGACCATTTCAATTGGTGGAGACAAAAAACTGTTGATTATACAAAAAATGATTCTAGATATAATAAATATTGGTAATTTTCGTGTTTTTCAATAAACTTTGTGATAAGGAAAGGCTGAGAAATGAGGGTTATAGTGAATCATATATTGTTGAGTTTCAAAAATCTATCAAGGGATTTAAAAGATATTATGATGTTGTTCTTGGTTTGGGTCTATCTGCTTTGATTTTACTTAATGGTTCTATTTATCTAAATGAGTGTGCTATTAAGAAAGGCACTCCTTTAAAATCTGACTCTGATGTCAAACTCATTTCTGAATCCGAGAGGACTAAGTTGAACATACCTTCTAATTGGGTGATTAATGTTAACAGATTGTCTGATGATAGTATAAACACCAGCTATTGTTATTGTTTAGGTATTGACTCTTTTGTTGTAGACTTAAAAAATGATTAGTATAATAAAGCAGTCTTGAAATATGAGTTGTTTCATATTGTTAGGGAATCCAGACATCATTGGGTTGTTAATTCTAGTATTTCTACGAACCATACTCGTTTTGATAAATATAAGCGCACCTTTCGTTATAGGTTTATAGAGGCGCCTCTTGCAGTGGTTTATGGTGATTATGGTGTTGATTTAAGAATCCGAAGATGATTTTTTTTGTATTTTCTCGAAGGAAATCGAAACCTTTATATACTAGCGATTAATTTCTAATATATACTTTCACAAGTATATTATTGGTTATATGTTATTAAAGATATAAATTTTTAAATAGTAAAATATTCAAAAATATGTTGGGGTGTAGATGTTGATGAGAAATAAAAAAGTGTTTAATATTTTCTTTCGAGAAAAGCCAGCTATGATGCTCGTAGTTCTTCTAAATAAGACGCATGATATCTATGCTTCGTCCCTTGCAAAAACCGTTGACTGCACATATAGTCATGTTGTAAAGATTTTGCAGGAGATGAATAAGGCAGGACTTGTAAATTTTGAAAAACAAGGTCGCCTCAAAGTTTTAACTTTGACTAAGAAAGGTGAAGAAGTAGCAAAAAGCATTGATAATATTAGAAATATATTATAATTTTGAAATTTTTTTTTTCTTCTAGTTTACATTAAATTTTTTTATTTCGATGTAATTTTCTTTTGCAGTTATTTCCACATTGTCAGTTTCTCCCAAACCACTTATTTTAGTTATAATTTCTGGAAGTAAAATTCTCGCACCTCTAAAATCCAATGTACTGATAATTTGTTTCTTGGTTTGATCGATTCCTAAGTCATCAAAAATTTTTGTTGTGCCATTAGTTTTTTCTGTATCAGTTCTTTTTTTAGTATTTTCACCTAAGTATTTGGCGATAATATTTGCAACATCAATTTTTGTTGTACTCATTATACCTTGTAGTCCTGGGCTGATATTGACTTCAATAACAACAGGACCTTTTGCTGTTTCAAGAATGTCAACTCCACAAATCTCCGCACCAATTGCTTTTACTGCTTCTACAGCGATTTTTGCTGTGTATGAATCAGGTGTGTATGCTTCACCCACACCTCCTGCGTGGATGTTTGCTCTTTTTTCATTTTCTTTTCCATGACGTTTCATTGCAGCAACAACTTTTTTGCCAACAACAATAACTCTAATATCTGTGCTTCCAGTTTCTATGAATTCTTGAATTAAAAATGGTTGTCTTAAAGCAGATAATGCATCCAAAACTGATGATGCAGAAGAATATGAATCTGCAAACATAACACCTTTACCTTGTGTTCCTTGAGGAAACTTCATAACAATTGGATAATTTACTTTTTCAAGAATTTTTTTTGCAGCGCCTATTGTTGCGGAAAGATAAGTCTTTGGCATGGGAACTTTATGTGCTTGAAGTTTTAAATGAGTCAAAAGTTTGTCATGTCCTATTGTGAAAGCTGAAGGTTTTATAGGCATATATACTTCTTTTTCGAGAATAGCAGTGATTGATCTTAAGATTTGGGCAAATCGAAAAGAGCCCTTTGCAAAGATACAATCATATTTTTCTATTGGCTTCCCATCATATAGAACCTGTGCTTCTTTTCCTGTTAAGTTTATTTCAATATTTTTTATGTTTAGTTCATCTACTTCATCAAAGTATTTTTTCATTGCTTCAAAAGTCAATTTTGAACTTATGCTACCAAGGCTTATTATTGCTGCTTTCATAAATTCTCTCCGAGGAATTTGTGGACCAAAAAATTCTTTAAATTTTTTGCTTTCATAAATTCTCTCCGAGGAATTTTTGGACCAAAAAATTCTTTAAATTTTTAGATTTCATAAATTCCCCTCTGTTTTCTTTTTTTCTTCTGTTGATGATTCTTTTGAAGGATCGATTAGAAATCCTTGTTTTAAAATGTTTTGACCTATTAGAACTCGGTATTTCATATGACTTCTGTCTGCAAGTGTGAATTCTGATGTTATTTGTCTGTCACAAATATTAATTTCTGCTTCGATTACAGGTCTAAGTTTTGTTCCATGAGCACTTTTAACTATCATTGATTTAACAATTGGTCCGAGTTTTAGTTTTGATGCAAGTCTTAAGTCAACAGAACTCTTCGTAGCTCCCGAGTCTATTCTGGCAAGTATTGTTTCGTCTATATCTGAACCATTCATCGTAATTTTTTCCACGAGTCCAACTACTGTTTTTTCCATACTAGGAGATAAAAACTTGGAGTTTTTAAAAAGGTTTCTAATATGGGAATGGTTTTGGTTATGTTTTGGTTATTATTCCTTAGTGATTATTACTGGAAATGTTTTTAAATAAATAGTAATTACTATTCTTAAATATGATAGAAAAAACCGATTTATCAGACAAACTAGCAACATCAAAATCTATAAAACCAAATCGTATGAAAACATTTTTGGGTATAGGATTATTTACTTTAGGTGTTCTTTTTCCAAACATAGCTAAAGGTGCTTCAAATGATTATTCTGAAGTGCGTGTCCTTAAACGAGTTTATTCAGCACAATATAAAGAAATTTCTTTAGACTTTCGAGGTTCAGAAGCATTCTATAAAGGTTTGAGGTTCGGTAAAAAAAACAAAACTGTATTCTCTGCATTTTTCAAGACAAGAGAAAATAACAAGACAAGCACACATTCTTTATACACAGTTGGTTGTTCTGGAAAGAACTTTGCTTTGTTATCAGGAAATGATGGAAGTGCATTTCTTGAAAGAGAATGGAATAAATCTTCAGGAATACTGTTTAATAATGTTAAGAACAAGTTTACATTGAATATTATTGATGCAAGTGTTGCTTTACAATACACTTTAAGTGATGCGGATATCGCTCCACTGCTTAGAAAACAAGGAGAAGTTGGAGTTCGAGGATCTATTGGTTCCTCAATAGATGTGAATAGTTTTAATCTAAAAACAACATACGATGTTGAAAGAATAATGACTATGCATCCCAGAACCTTGAAAGGTTATACCGTAAGATGTAGTTATAGTTTCTAATTTTTTTTATTTTTCAGGTCTCATAGTTGGAAATAGAATAACATCTCTTATCGATGCAGAATCTGTGAAAAGCATTACTAATCTGTCCATGCCAATGCCGATTCCGGATGTTGGCGGCATTCCATATTCGAGAGATCTTATGAAATCATCATCTTTTTTTTCAGCTTCTTCGTCGCCTTTTTCTAATTTTTCTTCAGATAGTTTCCAGTTTTCTCTTAATATTTGCGGGTCATTAAGTTCTGAATACATATTTCCAAATTCCATGCCTGCAATTATTAGTTCAAATCTTTCAGTATATTCTGGTTTTGATTTTTTTATCTTTGCGAGACTAGATATTTCTCTAGGATATTCATAAAGGATTGTTGGTTGTACGAATTTTGGTTCGCATTTTTCACCACAGATTTCTGCAAGTATTGCACCAATACCCATTTCAGATGTTACTTGAATTTTTAGTTCTCTGGCAATTTTTCTTGCTTCTTCAATATTTTTAATTTTTGAAAAATCATATCCTGTTTCTTTTTTTACAGCTTGAACCATCGTAATTTTTTTAAAAGGCGCTTTTAAGTTAATGGTTGTTCCCTGATATTTTATCTTTGTTGTACCTGCAACTTTTTTAGCCATGAATTCAAGCATCCTCTCAGTTCTATCCATGCTATCTTCATAATTATCGTATGCAGACATGGTCTCCATCAGAGTGAATTCCGGATTGTGTTTAGTATCTATTCCTTCATTTCTGAAATCTCTGCAAAATTCAAAAACTTTTTCAAAGCCTCCAACAATTAATCTTTTCAGATAGAGCTCATTAGATATTCGAAGGTATAAATTCATATCAAGAGCGTTGTGTTTTGTAACAAATGGCTTTGCACTTGCACCACCATATACTGCTTGGAGTATTGGTGTTTCTACTTCTAAAAATCCTTCTTTTTCTAAGAATTCTCTCATTGAAGCAAATATTTTACTTCTAATAACAAATGTATCTTTTACTTCTGGATTCACAATTAAGTCAACATATCTTTGTCTGTATCTTGCTTCAACATCTTTTAGTCCGTGATATTTTTCAGGAAGGGGTCTTAGACTTTTTGTTAGAAGCTTATAATCCTTGACGTAGACTGTTACTTCTCCCATTCTGGTCTTAAAAATTGTTCCTTCAACACCAATTATGTCTCCAACATCCAGTTTTTTTAAGAAGTTATATTTTGGTTTTCCAAGATCATCTTGCTTAAAGTAAAGTTGTATTTTGCCTGTCGCATCTTGGAGGTCTGCAAATGTTGCTTTGCCCATTCTTCGAAGTATAATTATTCTTCCTGCAACAACTGCTTTGTTTCTTGTTTTGTCTTCTTTTTTCAAATGTTTATATTTTTCTTGTAATTCTTTTGCGTGATTTTTTTGATCAAATCGATACTCATATGGTTCGATGCCTTGTTCTTTGATTTCGTTAAGCTTTCTTATTCTTTCTTTTATCAATTGGTCTTCAGGTAACATAGTTCTTAATTTACTATTAGGATTAATATAAACTTTTCGGAAAAACTTTTTTGAAAAAAGAAAATTCTTTTGACGTAACTCAAAAATAGTTAATGTTTTAAATAACATCTTATTATTTGTTTTTAAGACGCTATTTTGAGTCTCTGAAAATGGAAGATGTTTTAGAAAGTTTGGATTCTTTAAAAAAAAAACTAGATATTAGTTCGAAAGACAGTATTGACTCTGCTCTGGAGAAGATGTATTCTCTTTTGTTGGACGAGAATAAGACTTCTGAAAGCTTAGCTTATGAGCTTAAAATAAAAAATGATTTTTTACAATCCATACTTGATAATCTTTCTATTGGCATTGCGATAAATACTGTTTCTGATGGTAAAATAATCTATATGAATTCTAAGTTTGCAGAGATCTATGGCTGGCCGATGTCCGATTTAAATTCAGTAGATGCATTTTTTGAAAAAGTTTATCCTGATGGTGACTATAGAAAACAAATGCAAAACAGAATAATTGAAGATATTAATAGTGGTGATGTTTCTCGTATGAACTGGTCTGATGCAAAGATAACAACAAAGAATGGTGAGAAAAAAATTGTTTCTGCTTATAATATTCCTTTGAATCAGCACGGGTTGATGATATCAACAGTTCAGGATGTAACTGATAAAACTAAACTGAAAATGGGTGTTTTAGATTTGAATCGTTATTTAGAAACAATAATTGACAGTTCAGGTGATGCGATATTTACAGTCGATACTAATGGATTTATAAAAACTTGGAATGGGGCTGCTGAAACGATTTATGGCTATTCCAAAAAGGAAGTTTCTGAAAAAGATGTTGATTCTCTTCTTAATGTGAAAAGTGATGCACGAACATACAAGAATGTTTTTTCTCTTTTAGAATTAAGTGGTGGTTCATTTCATGAAACTGAAGTTAAACGAAAGAAGAAAGATGGTTCTGAATTTTTTGTTTCAGCGACTTATTCTTTAATCAAAGATGCTGACGAAATTTTAGGTTTGAGCGTTATAGAGCGAGACATCTCTCAAATGGTTTCTGAAGCAAAGATTCTTGGTGCAAAAGATTTGATAACCTCAATGGAACACTACATTCTTAATGCAATAACGCCTATGTTTGGTCGAGCTCAATTATATTTAATGAAAGAGCCTAAGGATTCTGAGGCTAAGAATTTGGCTGAAATAACTATTAATGGTGTTTTAAAAGTAAAAACTATCATTCAATCTCTTGCAAATATTAAACAATATTTGATTTCTTCTTATGGTGATGGGCAGTCAATGATTGATATTGATAAGGAGATTTCGTCTGCTTTGGAAGAAGAAAAGTGTAAATTAGAAAAGTTTTAATTCCGAGATTATAGAATCGACTCTTTCTTCATCATCAGGTCCTATTGCAACACAAGTCATTGTTCCTGGTGCGACAACTGTTCTTCCAGCATCAGTTATTGTTGCAGTTATTAGTCCTTCATCTTTTGCAAGTTGATTGTATTTAAGGAGTTCTTTTAAGTCTGAAACTTTTAATACTATTTTTGCCATTCCTTCCATTCGCCAAAGCTTCACTTTGTCTTTGTCACTTCTAAGAACAGCTTCGACTGCTGCGTGTGCTGCTTGTGCTGCTGCTTTTCCTTTTGGAAGCTTTAAATCTTGACGGATAAGTATGACTTGTTTCATTTTTTTTTTAGTGTTCTATTTTTATTATTTCTCTGAGGACTTTAATCATTGCAAAGATTGAAATAATTATCAAACCCCAGTTTTCTACTGCTTGTGGTAGTCCTGTTTGTATTGTTGCTCTGCCTCTGTTTAAATCAATGATTGCAAGCAAGAACAAGCAAAAAAACAAACCCATCAAAGTTAATAGTCCTGTAATTAATCTTTTTTTGTATACTTTTAGCATTTTATTTTTTGTAAGTTTTTTTAGTATATAAAACTTTAGAAAATTAATTAACCACTAAATAGTGGTTAAAAATAGAAATATTTATAAGTGGATATTATTTACCTGCCAACATGATAGATTTATCTCATATAAAAGAACTACGTCGATATCGTGGAAATGAAAAAGCGGTTAGAATAAATGGAGATAGAAATCAAGTTGCAAATGTTTTAGATAATTTTGATTCTTTTTCTCGTGATGAATTAACTAATGCAATAATGGCCTGTTATGATGGTGAATTATTTGGACATACTATGTGGACTAGAAAATATTCTGCGTGGGGAGGTAGACCTGAGCAGATAACTGTTCATGGACGATTTGCAGAGCAATATCCTCAATTATCTCAACTCAATTTAGACACGGGTTTTCTTTCTTACTTACCTGAATTCATAGAATATGCAAAAAAAGAAAATCCAAGAGACAAAGATCCTTTCATTGTGAGAGAAAAATTCAAAGAACATCTAGGAGCGACAACGCTTTGGAGGGGTATTAGATTAACTAAGAATGAACTAAATTCTATTGAAAAAGAAGGTATTTATTCTTCTTTTTTTAGAATAAATGGTTTGCATTCTTTAATTGAACAATTTGAAGCTAATATTTTATCAGTTTATCCCTGGCAATTGCTTGATAATCAATTCTATGGTAGTGATTCTTTTTCACCTTTCATCTCTGTTTCCGCTAACAAAGATGTTGCAAAAAAAGTAGGAGAAAGCCACTGTTCTGTTTGTAGAAAAACAGGAGAATCTAAAGAATTGTATCTTTTTGAATTAAAAATCCCTTTAATTGATGTTGTAGCATATACTGATCATTGTTTAAAAGTGCCTGATTTATTAAAATTGATGGTGGAACATGAGACTGAAACTTTAACTTCAAATAATAAAACCATTTATCATCCATTGTGGAAAACAAATATTGAACAGTTTATCCTTTACAAAATTAATGCAGACGAAATCGTACAAGTAAACAAGCCATGAATTATACTTATCTAAAATGAACGAAGAAGAATTCCTAAAAGCACTTGGAGTCGACCCAGAATATACAATAATAGTTTCTATTCCAGTCATTGCCTGTGGACAAGAAGATCCTGTTTATGGACACACATATCTTACGAAAAAAGGTGTTATTGTCTTTGAAGAAGAAAAACAAAAAATTTTTTGGACAGAAAATCCGAACGCGACAAATCCTTATGTTGATTTTTTTCTTAAACACTCAGATATTATCAAACTAAAAAATCTTGAGAACACAATAAACAATAATCCGGAAGCATTCGACCCAAAAAGAAGTGACTCAGTATACACAATTTATCCTGATACAGAAATAGTTCCAGCCTTTGACAACTATCACGCAATCATCATGCAAAACCTGTCATTTTTTCAAGGCTTTAGTTTTAAAAAATTAAATGAAAAAATATTCGGAGATAAGGCTGATGAGAAAATATATAATTAAAAACTCATTCTAAAATTATTATAAATATTCTAGCAAAGAAAAAATAAAAGTGCGAGGGATGGGATTTGAACCCACGAACCCACTAAGAGACAGGATTTCTAACGATAAAAATTATACACGCTCAATACGTATATGTCTTTTTTTTTGGGTCTTAAGTCCTGCGCATTTGACCAGACTTTGCTACCCTCGCGAATGTGATGAGCGAGTGGCCCCAAAAATCTTTTTTTTAATTTTTGTTTGTTTGGCTTTTTAGTCAAACTTCAAAAATCTTTGATTTTTGTATGCCCTCGCATTCTTTCTATTGTGATAGATTTGAGTATGTTTAAAAAGTTTTCTTTTTAAAAAGATTTATAAATTATTCATAATTATAGTTTTATATGACAATAGATTATATTGCACATGGTGTAAAACATAACCAGTTTGTTGCAAAACAAGTTGGTGAATACAATGGTGTTGTAGCGTATCTAGGACGCAAGCTTTACGAGGCTCCTAAAATACAGTATAAACAACCAATTGTTATTGAGTTGCAAACAAACTGTCCTAATCATGATTATGATTGGGGTGGACGTAATGGACCTCCTCCATTATAAAGTTGTGTTTAGCGTGAATTTTTTAAGATGTCGATAGATACTTATTTAGATGATGTAAGAGTATGTGTTTCTGATAGTAGACAATACAATCCTTATTTGAAGAAACCTTATGAGACTCCAAGAATTGTTTATAAAGACAAATTAACTGTTGATTTGCAAACAAATTATATGCCTGATGAGCCTCCTCCGCCATTATGATTATTTGGGAGTTGTGTAGATCAATCCGTGTTGTTTGTGCCATTCTTTTGGATTTCTAAATTTCTTTATTGTCTTGTTTTTTGCACCTTTTTTTTTATCGGAATATTTATATACTAGAATAACTCTGGAGTAGATATAAAATAATAATAGGTGATAATAATGGTTGAAGCAATTGGTGGAAATTTACATCTGAAAACGCAGGAATTAACTGAAAGTTTTGTTGTTGCACGTTATCTTCGTGAAAAAATGGAGCTCAGAAAAATTGTTAGGAAAGAAAAACATCTAAACAGCGCTATTGTAAAGCTTCAAAAAGCTGAAAATAAAGGTGACATAGAAAAATTTGTGAAAAACGAAGAAACTAATATTCATGAGATTATTTCGATTATGAGTATTTTTGCTCATCTTACAAAGCATTTAATTTTTGATATCCATAAAATAAAACAATTGCTGTACAAAATGTATGATATTGATATTGCTGCAGTTAAAAAAGGTTTTCCAAAGAAAATTGAGGAAAAACTTATAAAAGAAGACAAAGATGAATTAGCAGAAGTTAATGCGCTATTAAGAATGATAAGCGATGAGTTTGGTGCTTTAACAAAAGAATAAATTTATTCTTTTTTTTTAAATTCTTATTTTTCTGTATCTAATATTCCTTTTGGGAAATAGTCGTTTTTATATTCTTCAAATAACATTAACACTTTTATATCGTCCAATATTTCTTTTAATTCTGTTCTTATCTCTGATATTATATTTTTTAATTCAAAACTATCCTTTGTAAGGACTGTTACACTCAAATCCCATTCTCCAAAACAAGTTTTTAGATATTGAGTGTTTTTCTGAAGTGAAAAATAAGTAAAAAGTTTGTTATATGATTGATTATCAATGATTTTTAGTTTAATTATGATTTTAAATTTGTTTAATCCCAACTTTTTTTCATCAATAACTGCTCGATATCCTAAAATTATTTTGTTCTTAATTAGCTTTTTTATTCGATATATAATTGCATCTGTGCTTAAAGAGGAATTGGGTGCAATTTCAGTTACAGGAATTCTGGCATTATTAGAAAGGTATTTCAGGATTATTCTGTCTTCTTTATCGATTTGTGCTTCTTTTTTTTGTTCATCACAAAAAATCGTTTCTTTTTCGTTGTAACCTAATAGCCTTAGTGGAAATGAATGTTCTTTCATCACGATTGATAAGCTCGTCTTTTTTATTTGTTGGCCATATTCGGTCTTGAGATTGTTTAGTATTTTTTCTGCTTGAACATTGTTTTTTGAATAAAATTCTGAAAGAACATCCCATTCTCCTAAAGATCTTCTAACCCATAGAAACATTTGATGATTTGTAAGGTTTTGTATCAGTTCTTTTTCCACGCTAAAATCACTTAATTGTATGAATAGTTCATATCTTTGATATCCAAGAGATTCAGTGTTAATTAATGTGATTAGTTTTGTTATTATTGCTTTATTCATCAGGTTTTTTATGTTGTAGAATGCAACATCTTTGCTGACTCTTGCTTTTTTTGCAATATGTGATGCTGGTTGTCTTGCATCTTTGCTTAATTCATAGATTATCTTCTTTAATTGTGCATTAATTTTCATATTTACAATAAAGACTAAAATAATATATAAATTCTTCGTTTTTATTGGAAAATTTAATGAAAATATTTATCTAGTTCGAAAATAATCTTTATATTGGCAGCGAAAGAACTGCCGGAGGAAATGAAAATGATAACTAATACCTTAATTAATGATAAAAAATATCATCGATTCGGAAACGTAATATATGTAGATAAACCTACAAATGCACATCTTTATGATATATTTAAACATGCCAAATATGATGATTATATTTTACCGAGTATAACAGGGTCTATGTATATAAGTTCTAACTTTACTGATGGAATGAATTCAATTAGTTCTGCAGTTGATAATATATTAACGCTGAGGAACACTAAAGGAATTTCCAAAACTCTAGATTTGCTGGTCATTAACACAAATTTAATTGGACTTTCTCGGTCTGATGCATTATCTATGTATGCAAATGATTATGGATCTAAACACAATGTTGACTTTTATACTGTTGGATTAGGTCATCCCAGTCTATCTTGTGGAGTAATGTATGGAAATTACTTAGATTGTATGCTCCCTTCAGACAACCCTTCAATTGTTAGGTCTTTTTTACATCACAACATTCCAAAACTTATAGGCTGGTGAAGTGTTTAATCATTGTTTTTTCTTTTTTTTCCTTGTTTTTTTTTCAAAAACTTTATATTCTGTTAGTTCTATAGTTTTGTCATGGTGAAAGTTGTTTCGAATGTTTCTGGCAAGGGTGTTTCTCATAAGTTGTTTTTTGGTCATTCTGATTTGGTTTTTTCTGAGTCTGAGCTTTTGAAGGTTGAGTCTGAGCTTGATTCTTTGCTTTCTCATGTTCGTTCTGCTAATATTTATCGTGTTCGTGAGTTGGTTAAGAAGTTTGTCTCTGAAGTTGAAAAGTTTGTTTCTGAGGTTGAGATTGAGAAGCAGAAGTTTTTGTCTGATTCTCATGTTTTTTTGTCGGGGTTTCGGGATTTGTTTTCTTCTGAGCTTTCTTCTAAGCATTTGTTGGATGTGGATTTTTTTAATAAGCAGATGGAAGTGTTGACTCATGTGTTGAATACTTTTGGTATTTTTTCTCGTAAGGAGGAGTTGCTTTGTTCTAAGCATAAGTTTCAAAAGTTTGTTTCAGGAATGGCTTCTGATGAGGTTTTGTTGAAGAAGCTTTCTTCTGATTTGAAGTTTTCTGGTGATGGTTCTCAGGTTGATGTTTTTAGTTCTTTGATTAGTGGTTTTCAGAACTTATCTTCTTCTGATGTTAAGCGTTTTGAGAGTGATTTGTTGAAGTTTTTGTTGTTTTTTGAGCGTTTTTTTGATTATTCTACTTCTTTTGAGTTGGATTTGGATGTTTTGGTTCGTCGGAAGTTGTTGTTGGTTGATAATTATTTGCGTGTTTGTCGTAAGTTTGGTTTTGATGAGGAGTTGCGTTCTTTGTCTTCTGTCAAGCGTTTGATTAAGGTTGATTCTCGCAAGGATTTGTCTCATATTCGTGAATTGAAAAGCTTTTCCAAGTCATTTAGAAAGAACTTCAAATATCATAATGAGCAAACTTCTTATACATTAGAACGGCTACGAGATATTGTTGGTCTGGAGAGATTTCGTAAAGAAAAAGATTTTCTTCGATTCGTTGCTGAAAATTACACGTTGTTTATTGATATACAATATCACACTGTTTCTTGTTCGGGTGAAACTGAATATTCAGAGTTACTAAAATTAATGTTTGATTGTGATAAGTTTATGAAGAGAACTCTTTGGTTTGAACTATCAAGACTGACCGTTTTTTCACGCCTACAAAAACTTTTTTTGCTTATAAGTAAGGGTGAATTAAAATTTCTTTTGAATAAGGAATCGTTGCATTCATTCATAGATTTCCTTAACAATCATTCTAATTTTTTAGATGAAAACATAGTTGATCATGAAATATTTAATGAAGATACTTGGACTCATATATTGGATCTGTTAAATTTATGGTCTGCTAAAGTTTTTTTTCAAGTTTTGCCTCATATAAGAGCATTCATGAACAAAGATGATCTGCCTTTCTTTGTAAAACTGGTTGTTGCAGACTCTAATCTTTCAGAATCAATGATACAAATCCCTTATGCCATTCAAACTTTTTCAGCTTTGTCAAATATCAAAACTATTTTAACCAAAAAAACTTGGCCTTACATAATAAAAATAGTTTTCATAATAATTAAAAAAAAATATTATGACTCTAAAATATTGTTGAACTTAATTTTTGACTTATTATCTAAACAGTTGCCACAGATAGATGATGGCTTTTTATTGGGTTGTGTGGAGCTTGTAAAATCAATGATTATAACAATAGGAAGTATTGATTCTTACAAAACTTTATTTGATTATTTATTAAATGTTAAAAGTCTTGATAAAGGTTTTCTTTTAAGGGTTTCAGAACTTATAAGGACAACAGGAGGAAAGCTTGTTTTTTGTTACGAATACTACAACTTTCCTTATGATTGTCGTAATCTGATAAAGAATAATAACAAAAAAATATTTGATGCTTTAATTAAGATGGTGAATTACTCTGAACCCTCAATTATTGGAAAAGATAATAGTGTTTTGTTTTATTATTTAGATGAGAACACTGCACCTCTTTTAATCAAAATGGCTAAAAAATATGGTGATAAGTTTCAAGATTTTATTTCTAGTTTATTTTCTGATCCTGGATTCTTGGAACTGTATCCTGAGTATAAGTTTAAATTTATTCTTCTCTTAGACGCATTTCCAGAACAAATGAAACTATGGCTTTGTGACGGTAAATTAGATTATATGCGTGGTTCTGAATCAGAACGTTTGACAAACGATTGGGATTTGGAACATTATATACGTATTAGAAAGATGCTTTATGATTATATTTTAATGACCAAATATGATATGCTTACTCATATAAAATGTGTTCATTCACTATTTAGCTTTTTTTGTAGGCGTGAAATTGGGAAAGGAAGATCTTATAATGATATTAATCCACGAGAATTTGCACTTTTTATGTCAGAATTGAAAAAAAAGGATATAATCGGTCCTTTTGGTTACAATGATATTGTGTTATTAAAAACTGAGTTTGACATAAAGGGGGTTTCCAAGAGGTTTTATTCTGTTCAAAGAGTATCTTCTGAGGGATATTTTATCAAAGAGATTACTCCTCATGGTTTGTCTAAACAGGTTCTTGGTCCTTTTCCTGCTGGAATGCTTTCTCCTTTTATTGAGCCGCGTGAGTGGCGTATGATTTCTAAGATTGATCATGATACTTTTTTGATTTTGCATTCTGTTACTGCTTTTCGTGGTAATGGCTTGAAATCTATAGATGATGCTTTCTTTAATGGTTACTCTCTTTCTGCTTGTAGTATTGCTAAGAACAAAAAATATGGTCAAATTTGGTTTCCAACCAAGAGTGATGATGTGTATTCTATAGGTTTTGTTTTTTCTAAAGGAACAATTTATGATGCTTTCTATATGGATAGTAGAACGAAGCAGAGTCCTCAATCAATTTATTATAAAGTCCCTGGAGCCGTTAATGCTCCCACCAGGGTTCCTGTAAAAATTGCTTTGAAATCAGACTTTGAGCATAATGAGTTGCTTGTTCAAAATTGGGTTCCCGGAGGTTTATATTATACGTTGTTCACACCTCCAGATATTGTTCAACAACTCAAGGTTTTTTGTCTTCACTACAAATTAGGTTTGTATTTTATCAACGAAAATTCCTTTACTTGGACGATTACTTCTTATAAAGACTTGAAGAATTTTGCTTTAAAAGATTATTGGAAGGAAATCACTACTTTTGATCCTAAGGCTACGAAGAGATATAAACAGTTATTGAAAAAGAAGAAAAAAATTAAACCTTATTATCATCATTGGTGTTCTGCTTGATTTTTTCTTTTTATTCTTTTGCGGTTTCCCACATTTTTTCAAAGTAGATTCTATAGCTTTCTGTGATGTTTTTATCTTTAATTCTTATTGCTGCTGGTGTTGGTGACATTGTTAAGAGTATTGTTGTGTTTTGATAGATGTTTATTGTTGTTGGTGTTCCGTATGGTAAATATCTTGGTTTTGTATGTGGAAATAATGACATTTCTTTTAATGATTTTCTTCTTGCTTCGCTGAATATTATTCTTTGTATTATTCCTTTTTCGCTTCTTCTTCGGTGTATGTTTTCAAAGAATATTTTTGTTTTATTATTTGTGCTTGGTTTGTCTCCGCCACCTATCACTAAGAATTCTTCTCCTTTTGAAAGTGTGTTTATCATTTCCTGAAATGCTGTTCTTACTCCTTTGTATCCTTTGAATACTTCCACTTCTGTTTCTTCTAGGTGTTCTGAAAACATTTGTTGTAGTTGTGGCATTAGTTTTTTTAGTTCTTCTTCTTTTTTTCCTAATTCTTCTTTTTTTGTTTGTAGATAGTCCATTAGTCTGTTTGGATTTACTGCTTTGAAGTATTTGGTGTTTGCTTCTTTGTAGTTTGTTACGAGTCCTTTTTCTATTAACTTATCTAGTAGTTCATATATTTTTGAACTTGCTACCTTTGATTTGGAAACGATTGGTCCGATGCTTGAGTTTCCTAGTTCCAGAAGCGCTTGATATACTTTTATTTCTGATTTTGTGAGGCCTATCTCTTCTAATAGTTCTATGTTCATGCTTATCGTGTATTTTCGGAGTTTAAATATCTTTCTATTTATCCCCCTTAATGGGGGGGTTATATTTATATGATTCTATGATACTACTATAGTATGATTGAAATGATGAAATCAAGTCAACCGTCATTGGAAGCAGAGCTTGGAGCTGGAATCAGCTACGTCAGACCAAAAGAAAGTTTGTTTGAACAAGAGAAACAAAATTTAGTTAAGAAATTACTCAGAAAAGGCCTCATCACCCCACAATTTGAGTCCGGAGGAGGCTTTTCTGGTTATAGAGATGTAAGATCTGGCGCTCTTTTTTCAAGTGAAAAAGAAATGCTTGAATGGTATGAATGAGGAGGTATAACTATGACAAAAATATATGTGAGTTATGAATCATTATCAAAGGAAGAACAAACTGGTGAATTAGAAAGATTGTTGGGGTTGACAATATGACTTTAGATGATTTGGATTCCGTTAACTTTGATTCGAATGATTCTCTTGAAGAATGGGAGAAGAAACATGAACAATTACACAGGCAAATGGTTGAAGAAGGTAGACAGTTGTGGTTGACTGATGAAAGTGCTTTTTATAATAAGTATTGCTCTGATTGCACTCTTGGCGATCATGCTGGTTGCCGTTATTGTGATTATATTCCTGATGATGAAAAATGAAAGAGGTGATATAAAATGAGTTTTGACCATGATAAAGAAGTTGAATCTATAATGGACAGTTTGAGTAAATTTCATTACACCAGTAGTGAAAAAAGAGAAATAGCGAAAGAGGTAATAAGAGATAAGTTTGGATCTGATTCAGTGCCTGATTTTGGTTACCACAGAGAAACCGAATCATATTATAAAGATAAACATGGGCATTAAATGATTTTTTTATTTTTTTTGTTGTAGAATATTCAACAACATAGATTGAAATGTGTTGCTGGATTCGAAGAATTAAATATTGATGGAAAATGAAAGAAAAACCGAAAGAAAAACCAAAATTATTGATAGTAGAAGATGACCAATGGTTCAGGAAATCGCTAGAGGTAGTGCTAAAAAAATATTTCGATATTGACCAGGCTGGAAGCGAAGATAAAGCTTTGGAACTTTTAGCAGAGAAAGATTATCTTATAGTCTCAACAGATGGAGCTTTTCCTAAACATGAAGGAGGCTATGTGGGAAATCATGGAGTATTGCATGATAGTGATTATAGAGGCAACACTGTAGCGAAAGCTGCAAAAGAGAAAGGGTCTTTTGTTATTGGACTAAGCACTGAACCTGAAAGGCTTACTGAACCACACATCATCATGTCAAAGAAAGGTTTGGACTTAATGTTTCATGTTAATTATTTGAAGCAAGTAGTTGAAAGACTTGATTATGAATAGTTGGAGAAAAACAAAATGTTAATTGAACAAAAACTTAAGGATTTAGGAATAGAAAAATTGCTGATAGCAGATGACCTGCCTGAAAATATCAATGCTGCAAAAGAATACTTTCAAGGAGTTGATGGTCTAGAAGTTGATTATTGTGATTCAGGGTCTTTAGCAATAGAGAAAATACAATCAAAGGCAAGAGTTGGAGAGCAATATAACTTCATAATGTCAGATATGGAAATGGAGAGTCCGGAAAGCGGCTTGTCTGTGATTAGAGAAGGATTCAGGAATTACACTATTGGAGTGATAGTCACTGGGAGAAATTATAATCAATCAGATACTGCGGCTCACGGACCTAGTACAACTATTCTTCCAACAGTGAAATCTGTAAATGGAAGAAAAAACAAGCCAGAAGTGTGGCAACAATTATTTGAGAAGTCAATAGACCATTATGAAAAACAGGCTCCATTAAGAGGTGCTTTGGAAAGAAGCAAAAAGTATTCTGGTGAAAGTGTCAACTTCAGGCATAGACTTGAGCCTGTTGCTGCAGGAATAATGCCTTTCCTGATAACAATGTATTTGGAAACTTACCAAGAAATAGAACAGGTGATAAACAATGAGTGAAAAAAAATTGAAACTAAAAACTTTAACTCAGTTAATGAGTAGGATACATATTGTTCCAGAAACTGAGTTGACAAAACAATACAATGAAAAAGAGACTAATGAAAATAAGTCCATTGAGTCACAACTCGGAATGGTCAATACTGGTGGATTTGGTCAATTTATTGGTTCTCCTAGTTTGACGGGTGTAGATTTTACTGATAATTATGGACTTGTATTTTTTGACTCATGTCATGATCCGGGATATAATAGAGGTATGAATGGATGTGCTTACACTTCTCAACTCCAGTTGGTTGATTTGAACAAGAAGTTGACTAAATTGATTGTTGAAACTTTTAACTATCGAGGAACTGGAAATTGTCCTTTTAATCACAGAATTAATTTTCAAGAAGGAAAAATTTTGAAAGAAGCTAAAGATAAGATTTTATTTGGCATGAAGTCACATGAAGTGTTGAAATTTCATGAATATGATAAAAAAACAAAACAAAAAAGACTTGTTGAAACTGTCGATTTAGATGATATTAGAAAAAACCAAACAAAAATCGAGAAGTTTGACAAAGCGTTTAAAGAATTAGATAAAGATGCAATAAAGGATTTTTTAAGCGAAACAAACTATTTTACATCTGTTAAAAAAATAACTGAAGACTATGCGCTAGTTATACAAGTAGACCCATATGGTGATACAGGTGTAAGACATGCAAAAACTAAGTTGGTGGTTAGGGATAAAGGAATTATCGATTTAAAATATCACAGCAAGCAGTTTAGTAGTGGATGTGTAACTCAAGGATGTAGTATTGAAGATATTTCGATGAAATCAGAAGATGAAAAAATCCTATTGGAATACACTATAAAAGAAACTGCATCAGTAATACACAGTATGGGTTCTACAAAGAAGACACTTGGAAGAACAAGGCATTCAATAGAGCTTGACTCTGCAGAACTTGGAATTCCTATAGGTCAAGATATAAGATTAAATTCATTGGTAGAAAAGAAAAGGAACAATATGCTTTCTCCAGGGAATATAAACAGCACACCTATAGCTGCTTATGGTTTTCATGATACAGAAAAAGATAGGTTTTCTAAAAACTATGCTTATAGGATAGATACAATCATGTCTAAAGAAAATGATTCAGAAGCATATATCCTAACAACAAAAATAATAGACTTGGAAAACTATACTTTGGATAGAAGAACAATATTTGCTGTGGAACCACAAATAAATGTTTCACTATACAAAGTAGAAGGTTTAGATAGCAATAATCCTTCCTTAAAAGAGATCCGAAGCGTAACAACAGATACTATGGATAGAAAGAAATATTACTTGATAGTAGACATCGAAGAAAAATCAAAAGAATTCATCATACCAAAGCCAGAAATTACATATGATGGAAAAAGTATTGATTTATCTCTAAAGGTTAAAGGAGATGATATGAGTCAGAAAACTATACACTTTGAGATATGAGATATAAAAGCTAATTAGTTAAATAAGTTAGAAAAGGTGATAAAAAATGAGTGAAAAAAAATTGAGGAAAATAGCTTTCATTACCTATAACCGTATAGGTGATGGTCAGTTTGAGAATGGAGTTATAGAAGCCAATGGCAAACAGGTTTTTTTGTCTCAGAACGGACACTTGTCTAAATGGGTTGCTAGTGGAACTGATGAGGAGAAAGAGAAAACAAGAACATCGATGAGCAAGCGTGTTATGTCTGCACTAGATATTATGAGCATGGATGAAGTGTACATATATGTTGGTTCAAAAGGTGGTGAAAAAGTAATTTGCATGAGTAAAGATTTGCCGGTCGAAAAAGTCTCTTATGTTATGTGCGATTGCAATGAAGGTTATAAAAAGAGATTGATTAGAAATATTGGCAATGCTGACTCGAAAATCATTAGTTGTGAGTGTGGTGGAAGAGAAACAATGGCTCGTCTCTTGAAAAGTTATATCTCATAATTTTTTTTATTTTTTAACTTAATTCATTATTGTTGTTGAATCATCTACAACACACCTTTATTTATTGTGTTGTAATCCAACCATGAAATGAGTTATGCAAGAAATAGTATATACAAAACGTGTTTTAATGTTTATAAATGTGTTAGGTATATATATTATGTTTACCATTATTTAACAGGGCAGAATAATAAGGCCGGAGTAATAACTTATTTGGGCGGAATTATAGGATTAAAAGCATGAAATAGATTGAACTATACAAAAATAATATTTGAATTAATGTCGGAGGGGAAAAAATGGAACAAACAGCCAAACAAACAGCAAATCAAACACTGGAACAAAGATTGCCTCTAGTGCTTGAGATAATTCCAGGACAAGCAGCAGAAGGACTTGTAGATATATATGATCCGGGAACGTATGAACAAACAGAACTAAGAACTTTAGTGAACAAAACTTTGAACAAAGAACACGCAGTTGAAGACGCACAAATTGCAACTGAAGTAAGAAAACAATTACAAGGAGGAAAACTTCTATACAACGGAGAAGAGATTCACAGCAAAGCAATAGATTATGGAGTAATTGAGAAAACAACTCAAGGAGAAGAATATCTTTATGTGCGCCTAAAAGCAATTGAACCTCAAGAAGGAGGATATCTTAGATAGTAGGAATATAAGATGAAACTAAACACTGATGTAGTTATAATGAATAAAGGATATTTATATCTTCCACTATTATATGACTCTGATGTGCATGATGATTTGAAAAACAGACCCTTGCAAACTGAAAAAAAATCATCTTTACTTATAGAGTCTGAAAGTGAACAATTCATCAAAACTCTAAACTTAGACTCTTATGTCAAAAATTATGAACATATATGTCCTAAAGAATATAAACAAATTCATGATAAATATTTTGGGCAATTCGAGATTGGTGATTGGAAAAATAAAGCCGTTAACCACAGACTAGACGAATTGATAACAGATGTTCTACCACAGTTTGTTCAAACCCGAGTTGGACTGAAACGACGAAAACTAACAAAAATTGAATTAGTTGATTTAATCACATCTAAATGTAAACTAAGTAATGCTTACGGGAAGAAAGACAATGATATTTTCAAAGTTGGGCTGCTTGAAAATTCAATTCAAGAATTAGAATATACAAAAGAAAAAAATGATGTGCTGCCTGAAGGTAAGATAAGGTCAGCAGAATTTCAAGATTATATGAATAATGAAATAAAAAATTATATTTTGAGAAAAGAGTTATCAACTTTGAAAGCTGAGTTAAAAGAACGTAAAATTCTTGCTGAAAAAAACCAATTATACTTGACAGCACTAGATTATATACAACAAAATGGCATAGAATTAGATGGTTTTGGAATTAAACCTTATGGAAGTGAATGGATTGTATTTGTTAATACAGGTGAATATGCTTTGAAGGACTTTGACGGAAGGATATATGCATTTCCAAATGCTTCTGTTGCTGTAAGAATATCAAATAAAACCATTAACGATCCAAGAGTTTTAAATAATTATAAACACCCTTTTTTAAGTGCACATTGTTCAGATCAAAAAATTTGTACTGGAAATACATGTTCTCCAACAAATTATTCTTCAAAAAATCTAGTTACTGCATTATCCATTGGTGTGAATACTTTACTATACGGATATTTTAACAAAGAACATTTTGGTGGTTATAATTCTCTAGATGGGAAAATTCATCATGGTAATGGCAGGTATATTGATTTTGAAAATTATCATGTTTCACCAAACAATCCTAAAATAAAATCTGGAAAAATAAATATAACAAATAGTTTCATGAGACGATGATTAATCTAAAACAACTAAAAGAAGAACGGACAAAAGAAAGAGAAAAAAAATCTTTGAAAAAACCATTAATCAATATAATAATGGATTTTATGTCAAAGAATAGTGATTTTGACAAAGACTATGATTTCAACAAATTAAAAAATCCAAGAATACGCGAAAAAGAAAATGCAGTCATATCCTTGAATTCAACCAACGCCTTTTGTCTTTATGAAAGCTCACTTTTTGAAAAAGCAAAACAATTTACAGAAGAAGTTGGCGAACAAATTCTTGAAACTGTAACTGAACTAAATGAATTCTTATATTCAAGGTTTTTGCAACCGATGAACTCTCCTCAAAAATTATTAGCAAATGTGAATCATCAAACAATAGTTGAGTATTATCTTGCAAAAGAAAAGTTAATAGAGTTAAAAAAAAATGTTAAAGAAGAAAATAAAATAATAAAGCAGAAAAAAGAAGAGGGTCTGCGAAACCTTGCACAAACTGTTGGTTTTGAATATTCAAAAAGCAGTCGAAAATACTTTGCAAATCTCAAAGAAAAAATTAAAGTAGAATATCTAAGAGTACTTTTGAAACAAAAAGAAGTTTCGATTGATGGTGATTGTAAATCAATAAGTGATGTTATAAAACAATGCACAGAAGAACAGCTCTGCGAATTATTTACTTCAAGAAAAGAAGCAAAAGTTGAAAAATATTTTCATAGAGCAAAAATCAGTTTATCATCCATTGACAAATTGATTCATGATAAAATCAAAAAACAACCAATAATCTCAAAAAAAGAAGATTATATTGACCAAAAAGTTAAGATTTATCCCGGAGGATCAATAAGCGGTCATAGTTATGATAGGGGCAGTTGCTCACATAAGATGCCGGCCGGAAGTATTGGAACAGTAATCTCTTGTGACTCAAAAGGGTTTTCGCTGCAGATGAATGGAGAAAGATGGACTGTGACTCCAAGAGAAATTAAACTTGTTGAAAGCAATAATATTCAAGAATATCTTAAACACATTCCAAAAAAAGTAGTTGATTCATTTTATAAGAATGATTTTTCAATTGTTCAAAAAGACTTGTCGCAAAAATATAGACCATATGAAAAGCAGTTACAAAATTTTCAAAATGAAATTAAGAGTCTTAATAATTTTCTTTCAAATGCAGAACAACTGATTATAAAATATGGGGGTAAAAAATGAACGATACAATGCCACGAAGTAGAATAGAAGAAAAACTTTCCAAACACAAAGAAGACTTGATGGGTGAGAGTGTTTCAAAAATCATGGAATTTAACAAGAGACCTATTGAGATAAAAGAATATTTGGATCAATACATCATAGGACAAGATGAAGGAAAGAAAGTTTTAGCAACAGCAATTGCTTTTCACTATAAAAGACTTGGAACCGCTATGAAAAAAGAAATAGAAACAAACGGTGGAGATATAGCAAAGGCCTTGAAGAATATTGAAACACCAAAAGCAAACATCATGTTAATAGGGCCTTCAGGTGTTGGAAAAACCTACACTTCAGAAATTGCTTCAGACATCATAGGAGTTCCTTTTGTAAAACAAGACATGACCAAATTCAGCGAAACAGGATATGTTGGACAAAACGTAACAGACATATTAATAGATTTATATGTGAGTGCAGATGAAAACCCATTCTTAGCACAAACAGGAATAGTATACTTGGATGAGATTGATAAAATTTCTGGAAGCGCAGTTGTTGGCAGGGATGTGAGTGGAAAAGGAGTTCAAAATGGATTATTAAAAATTGTTGAAGGACAAGAGAATAGAGTGGGTGATGCAGGACTAATGCTTTCAACAAAGAACGTCTTGTTTATTGCAAGTGGAGCTTTTGAAGGAGTGGAAAGAGTTGTTGAAAACAGGTTGCGAAGACAAAAAGTCGAGCAGAAAAGAAACTGGAAAAGTTACTTATCAACAGAAGACTTGGTTGACTATGGTATGGAAAGGCAGTTAATGGGACGATTTCCGGTTAAAGTTGTTTATGACCAATTAACTTCTCGAAATCTTTTTGACATAATGAAAACCTGTAAAAAAAGCCCTTTACATTCATACCAATCAGACTTTAAGGCATGGGATATTGATCTTCAGATAGAAGATGACGCGTTATCAGAGATTGCAAGATTTGCAGAAGTAGAAGGCACTGGTGCAAGAGGTTTAACAGGAATATTGAATAAAGTGTTACTTGAAGAAATGTACACTCTGCCTGGAAGTTATCAGGGAGAATTAAAGATAGGAAAAGATTATGTTACAAGGAGGTTACAGAATGAATAGAATAAATAGTTTATCAGAACTAAAAAAATCAGACATTACAGAGATTATTTTGGAATCTTTGCCACGAAAAATACAAATAACAGAATATGCTAAAGACAAGGCTTATGAAATATCTAAATTAGTAAGACAAAAGTACTATTCAAGTTATGAATGGTATAGTTTTACAATAGCCAACAAAGATAACCCTGAATTAATAATTGATGTTGGACTTGGTAAAAACGACCAAAACCTGCTGTCTTATTGCAAAATAACACCCGAGAACATAGATAAGTTTCGAGAATTACTTTCAGATGATTTGGTTATAAATGGTTGGTTACACTCACATGGAAACCTTAATTTCAGGCATTTTTCAGGAACAGATGATAACAACCAAATAACAGTGTTACGTTATGTTTATTCGCTTTTGAAAAAACCAATAATGAAAAAAGAGATTCTAATTAAAGATTTGTCTTTACTTGTGGCAAATGAGTATACAGATGATGATTTAATTAAAGGTAGTGTTACAGCAATCACAGACAACAAAATTGATTCTCTTAAATTTCTTCAAACAATTTACGGGGGATTTTCATATGCAATAGTTATTGGTGATGAAGGATGGCATGAACAAGAGATATATTATTTGCAAAAACCTCTGTTTCAAGATGAAAAAATAACTAAGATTGTAAATCCGGAGATTGAAATAATAAAAACTGACCAAGTGTTTACTTGGAAGGACAAATTCGCGCTTCAAAAAGAAATAAAAGAAAAAATTCAACCTACACATGTTGGTTATAGGTATAGACACTATGGCGGTAAACCACACCCATTCTCATTTTTTGGAATTGGTGGCTTTGGAAAGACGTCTTCAAAAAAACATTTAAAAAACTACTCACCACAACCACAAAAAAATAACTTAGGTGATTTTTATGAACGAGGAACGATTAAACCGCCAATTGATGATTGATGGCTGGAACCAGAAAAAACTAGACCAATCAAAAATAAGAATTGTTGGTGATAATGAACGATTAATATCGCTTTACGCTTTATCATCAGCAGCTTTGGGAATTGGAAGTCAAAGAATAATTGCACCTTCATTAGATAAAAAGCTAATTAATATTGCTGGAAATTTAACTGAACAACTTGACTTGTCCCATGTTAAAGGTTATATGACTAATCCTGAGGTTTCAAATATTTTTAGTGAATCAGACTTAACAGTTCTCATGATAAGTTATAGTTTGGCAGAGAAGATTATTTTAAACAAGTCGCAAGGAAAGTCTAAGGTTTTAATTGCTCACACAAATGATGAAGGATTAGAACTATTTACTTATAAGCCTGGTAGAGAATGGGCTGAACTTGAACAAATCATTTCAAAACAATCATTTCCTCATAAATACACGAGTGATCCTGTTATTGACATAATTGCTTCCGGAATTGCGCTTGAAGAAACCAAGCGTGAACTAATGAATAATAAGTCTTCAGAAAGCATTATTACTTACAAACGACCTGTGCTTAACGATTATCCTTTAAATCAAAAGATATTAGTTGTTGGTGCTGGCGCACTTGGAAATATGGTTGGTTTGGGACTTGCTTATTCTGGTTTTAAAGATATAACTTTTATGGATCCAGATATTGCTGAAATCACAAATCTTAACAGGCAAATATTGTTATATGCTGGTGTTGATAAGAATAAATCAGAAACACTTGCATTAGAATTAAAATCTCTTTTTGGAATAAAACCACGTGCAATTGTTGGTTATTTAAGAGCTAAAACTAATATTTCTAAATATGATGTTGTTTTTGATTGTGTTGATAACTTCGAGTCAAGAATAGTTATGAGTGAGAAATGTAAGCAGGAGAAAAAAATTCTGATAAGCGGAGGAACAAATATTGAAGCAGGACAAGTAATAACTTATGTTCCTGAACAGAAGATGAAAACACCTGCTGAGTTTTTAGAACTCTATAAAATTGTTAATGACAGAAAAAAAGAGTACAAAAGAGAGCGGGCTTCTTGTGTTTACCGCCCAGACCCTTCAGTTATTATGACTAACCAAATTATTGGCGGTTTCATGGTTGATTCCTACAGACGAATTCTATCCGGTGACAAGCCAATAAAAGTATTTTATGAATCAAACAGCGATTCAAAAATTGAAGTTGTTTAATTTTTTTTGGATTATGTTTATTTTTTAAATCCAAAAAATATTTATATAATAACTTCCAAAACTATTGTTGATGAAAAAGAGGAATACTTTAGATACTCGTGTTGATGAAGTGACTGTTCTTGCAAAAGAGCGCACTCTTCTTGCGGAGGAACGAACGTATCTTGCTATTGTTAGAACTGTTGTTGCAATCCTAGCGGTTTTCGTTGCGCTTTTTAAGTTTATGATATCAAGTGTTTTTTATTCTAATTTTTTAACTTTAATTTTAGTTCTTCTGTCTGCAATAATTATTTTAGAACAACTACATCGTTATCATAAGTCTAGTCTTAAATTAAAAAAGTTAGAACAACTTTTAGATTGATTATTTCTTTGCAGGTTTTGCGTTTTCCCACATTATTTTAAAGTAGCTTTTGTAGGCCTGTGCTGCTGCTTTGTTTTCTATTAGTATTCCTTCAGGTTCTGTTGTCCATATTATGATTGCTATTTTATCGCCGTAGATATTTGTCACTGCAGGGCTTTCTTCGGTTTGTGGAAGATATCTGTATTCTGTTCTTTGGTCGTCCAGTTCTGTTCTCCCTTCTCTGATAATCATTTTTGTTTTGATGTTGTTTTCTTTTTTTAGTCTGTCGAATTGCATTGCAAATTCTGGCATTTTCACAGAGAATTGTCCTTCGGAACCAAACACCATGTTATCTTGGCCTGCTCGAGCGATATCCAGAAATATTGATTTGACGCCTTTTATGCCTTTGAATAGTCTTACTTGTCCTTCGATTTTTGCAGCTTTTCTTCTTGCATCAAGGTTTGGAAGTATTGCTTTTATGTCTTCTTCTTGTTCTTTTACATATTCAAGAAGTCTTTTCGGACCTGTAGCTTGGAAACATTTCACATCTCCAATCATTACATATCCAACTAATCCTTTTTCAATCAGTGATTTTAGGGAGTGGTAACAGCTGCTTCTATCAATCTGTGCAATCTTTGCAATTTTTCCGGCTTTTTTCTGACCGTGGTCATTTAGTGTTAGATAAACTTTGATTTCATTTGGGCTAAAACCCATTTTTTCAAGAACTTGTTCTGGTGTCATTATATTAGACTTATTTTTATAATATTTAAATCTTTCTTTTGTTGTTTATTTTTCTACAACGAACTAGTTTTTTAGAATGTTAATATCTAATTTTTTTAGGTTTTTGTAAAGGTTATAGAGTGGCAATCCGACAATATTAGAATAGCAACCTTCTATTCGTTCGATAAATATTGCTCCGAGCCCTTGAATACCAAAAGACCCTGCTTTGTCCATTGGTTCACCTGATTTGATGTAACTTAGAATCTCTTCATCACTCATTTTCTTTATCTTTACCTTACTAACCTCAAAATCAATTATTTTTTTGTTATTTTCAACATCAATTATACAAACGCCCGAGTATATCTCTAATGTTTTTCCTGATAATAGCTTGAGCATTTTGTAAGCATCTTTTTCATCAAGTGGCTTTCCGAGTTTTTTTTCTTTGTAAACGACGAATGTGTCTACGCCAATAACTACTCCTTCTTTGACCTTTTTAACCACATCTTCTGCTTTTCCTTCTGCAAGTTTCATAACTAACTTTTTTGGTGGCAGCTTTAGATTCATATTTTCTTCATAATTGCTTGGTATGACTTCAAATTTTAATCCTATTTGTTGTAATAACCCTTGTCTTCTGGGTGATGTAGATGCAAGTATGATTTTTCTTTTCATGATTATTTTGCTGGTTTAAATGTATATAAATGTTTCTGTAGATGAATTTTCTACAACTAACTTTTATAATTAAATCAAAATTTTTATATAAACTAGGTGATAATATGTTTTCAGAAATGATTGAAAAAGACGCTAAAACCATTGTTTTGGAGCAAACAGCCTTTCTTAAGGTTCTTTTTGGAAAGCTTCGTGATGAAAATACTAATATTGAACAGTTCAGGTTTGCGGCTGATAGAATAATTTATCTTTTGCTTCAAAGAGGTTTTGATTTTATTCCTGTGAACCCAAAAATGGTGCATACAGCAACAGGATTTGATGTTGATGCTTGTGAGTTCAGCCAAGATTTTTGCTCTGTTGCAATTCTTAGGTCTGGTGAAGCAATGGAAAAATCTCTTTTAGACTTATGGAAAACGACTATTCTTGGAAAAATTCTTGTACAGAGAGATGAAGAAACGCTTGAACCAAAGTTTTTCTTCTCAAAGATACCAAAGGATATTTCTAAACGACATGTTTTTCTTCTTGATCCGATGCTTGCAACAGGAGGCTCTGCAGGTATGGCGATAAAGCTTTTGAAAGAGCAGGGTGTGTTGGAAGAAAAAATAATTTTTGTTACTTTAATATCTTGTCCTGAGGGAATAAATCGATTAAGAAGGGAGTATCCAAATATTAACATAATAACTGCTTGTATTGATGAAGGGCTTAATGATAAAGGTTATATTGTTCCGGGTCTTGGCGACTTTGGAGATAGATATTTCGGTGTTTAATAATTTCCAATTCTTATTTTGTTGTTGAACATTCTACAACAAAGTTTTATATATATTTACTAAGTAGTAGTACTAAAATGAACGACCACCAAAGAATAAGACTATATGAACTAGCCAAAGAACTGGCTGACGAAAAACAACGAAAAAAAGAATAAAAAAATAAAGGAGGCGAAAAAATGACAGAAATAACAAAACTAACAGAACCGCTGGTAAACATGGTGCTGTCAATAAGCGCAACAGAATATGTAAAAACAGTTGGAAGAGACATGACATGTTACACAGCTAAAGGTGTGGTAGTAAAAGAGATAGATTATAGAATTACAAAAAAAGATGAAAAAGAATATGTAGTTTCTGGTCTACCTGAAGGAACAGAAATAATAGTGAATGCACAGGCAGTAACTGATCCTGCATATAACATACAAAGACAAATATACTTTGGAACAGCACTGATACGAAAAGAGTAAATCAAAGAAGAGGTAAAAAAATGATAGAAAAACTTGATATGATAGTAGAACAATGTAAACAGATAGAGAAAGATGGACTTTTAGCAACGCATGTAAAAGAAGTAAAAGAATACATGAAAACTGGAGAACTGGAGAAAGCATATGACCTTGTAATCAAACAACATTTAGGCTCGGAGCCGGTATGTAAACCCGTATGCAAGAGTCTAGCAAAAGAAATGATAAAAACTGCATGGACAAAAGAATTTGCAATGAAAGGTGCAACAATAATGCACTTTGCATACGGAATAGACAGAACCGTCAAATCCCTTTACAAACAATCAAAGAAATTAGTTAGAAGAGGAGCAACAGGTACAGCACAAATAATGACTGAAGTTGCAAAGAATTATGTCTTTTAGATGAATAAATTATGATTAAAATGCAAGCAACAATACAACTAACGAATAAGAGAACAATAAATAAATTATCAATCCAAAAGAATGATTTTCTCAGATCAATAGATGATAGTATTACGAGCGTGAGAATTAAACTATCAAGCTTGACTAACGTGAATATATCTGATGATGAGATGCTTGCAAAAATACTAGGCCTTCCAATTAAACAGATCGAGAACTACGGAACTTTACAATGTCAGTTGACACAAAACCCAAACAACAAAGAAATTGTTTACTGCGAAGGACCAAGCATTACTTGCGAATATAGAGCAAAAAATAATGTTTGCAAATATTTTGAAATGGAGGTAATTTAAAATGAATAAAATCGACGAATACAAACTTGAGAGAATAATTGAACTTATTAGACTTTCAAAAAAACCAGGTTTTATAACTAATTATATTAAAGATTGTAACATGTTAGAAGACCAAAGACTATCAATGCACCCTGATTCTGAAAACCTATTCAAATTAAGAGAAATCATGCGAGATATAGGACTAAGAGAAAGAGATGGTTTTGGAATAGAACCGACAAGAGATAAGAAGACATTGATAGTTGTAAGGGCGCATTATGATAATCATGGATTTATCGGTGAAACACAACAAGGATATCTTTCATTAGGAAAAGACAAGCGTTACCACTTTGATGGTCAGGATCCTGCTGTGAAAGAAGCGATAAATGAATTTTATAAACAATAAACTATATATTTAAAAGAATAAATGTGACCTTAAAGCAAATCTTAGGGGATGAAATAAAGTGAAGTTGGAAGAGTTTATAAACGAATGCTACAAATTGGCAGGAATAAAAGACAAAGAGAAATATGCATCCAGAAATCTTGACAATGTAGGTTTTCATCTTGAAAACTTAGCAGACCCGATTAAATCAAGGAACTTAATAATTGAATATGCGATGCCTTCAATAAGATATGAGATAAGAAGAATAAAATCACCTTGGAGAGATGATTTTGGCGACACTAACATGATTGATGTGCCTGTCTTGATAACGAACGGAGGCATAGGATTTATTATTTACTGGAAATACAGAGACATAATGAAATATGCATTAGAAAATCTCAATCCTGACGAGAAAGAAGAAAATGTTATAAAAAAAGGATTGGCAAAAATAGCTATGTGGGAGAAAACGTGTGAATCAATGATTGAATTTTAAGAATTAGACAATATGAACTTTTGAGAAATAAAATGAAAAATATGGGTTGCTAATTATAGATTTAATGAAATTTTTTGCTTACTAACTTATAGGCTTCACGAAAGGGAACTCCTTTTTTAACAAGTTTATAAGCTCCTTCTGTTGCAAACAATTCCTTAGTCATAGCTTTTTTGCAAGCATCTTTATTGACCTTTAAATTACTAATTACCAAGGTCATTATCTCTAAGCAATCTTTAGTTGTGTCCACAGAATTAAACAAAGGCTCTTTAACAAGTTGCAAATCACGATTGTAGCCTGACAGTAGGTTTGCGATCAGGTTTTGAACCTTAAACTGTTCTCCCAGAACAACAGAATATTTTGCACGCACAAGTTCTAAAACATCAGGATTCTTTTTTTGTGGCATTATAGAGCTTCCTGTACAAAACTCTTTTGGAAGTGATACAAACCCAAATTCTGACATGTTAAAAAGCATCAAATCCGAAGATAGCTTGTTTAATGTAAACATCACCTGCGATAATGCATGAATGATTGCTGCTTCAAATTTTCCACGGCTCATCTGACAATAAATAGGGTTGTCAATAATTTTTGAAAAACCCATCTCTTTTGCAGTCATCTTCTTATCAACTTTAAACATGGGAACTCCAAATCCCGCAGCACTTCCAAGAGGTGATTTGTCAATGAGTTTTAATGCGTCTGCAACAATGATTTTGTCATCTTTACATGCAGATGAAAAACATCCCAGCCAATCCTTAATAGTTGTAGACATCGCTTTTTGCATGTGGGTATACCCCGGAATTTCTATTTTACCGAATAATTTGATTTTCTCTGACAGACTTTTTTCAAGGCTTGAGATTAATTCAACTATTTGTTTTAATTCTTCTTTTTCATACAAACGCATTGCAGTTAAAACTTGATCATTACGTGAACGTGCAGTATGAATCTTTTTTCCGATACTCCCAAGAGCTTTCTCAATTGCTGTATGACAGTCTTCATCTTCAACAGTTATTTTTACGCCATCAACCAATAGTTTTTTTAATCCTTTTACAGCAACATTTAATTCTTTTTTTGACAACACTCCAATTTCATGTAACATTTTGGCATGGGCAATGGATGCGAAAAGGTCATATTTCACTAGTTTTTGATCTATTATGTAATCATTTCCAACAGTAAATTTTTCAACCTCTTTGTTGACATCGTATCCTTGGTCCCATAACTTTTTCATAATTTCACCTTATATTTTATCTAATCAAAGTACTTTTTATTGTGCTTATCAAGTATCGCTTTGTTTGCTTTTAAACGTATAGCGTTGATTTTTATAAATCCTTCTGAATCCTGCTGATTAAATCCGCCTTCAATGTCCATACTTGAAAGATCTTTGTCGTATAATGAGCTTGGTGATTCACGACCATTTATTATGATATTTCCCTTGTAAAGAGTCAAATAAACAGTTCCATCAATCATTTCCTGACTTTTATGCATTGCACTCATTAGGAAATCCATTTCAGGTGAGAACCAAAAACCATTGTAGACTATTTCTGCGAATTTTGGGCTTAGCATATCTTTTAAACGCATGACTTCCCTGTCCATTGCTATTCCTTCAATATCTTTATGTGCGGTCATAAGAATTGTTCCACCGGGTGTTTCATATATTCCACGGCTTTTTATTCCTACAAAACGATTTTCAACCATGTCAACAACACCAACTCCATGTATTGATCCAAGTTTGTTAAGATACATGAATAATTCTAAAGGCTTTTTTTTCACAGTTCCATCATCAAGATTTTTTACTTTTATAGGAATCCCATCTTTGAATTCAATAAAAATTTTAGTCTCTTTGTTCGGCGTTTTTTTAAGAGGATTGCAGTATTTAAGCATTTCGTCTCCTGCAGGTATCATTGGGTCTTCAAGAATTCCTGCTTCGTGGCTTATGTGCATGAGATTTGCATCTTCACTGTATGGTTTTGCTTTTGACTGTGATATATTAATCTCGTTTTTTGCAGCATAGTTTAGAAGGTCTGTTCGTCCTTTAAATTGATCCAGAAATTCTTTGTTCTTCCATGGCGCAAAAACATTAATTTTTGGGTCTAAAGCATAGTATGTTAACTCAAAACGAACTTGGTCATTGCCTTTGCCTGTTGAACCATGAGATACTATCTTTGCATTTTCCATGTGTGCAATTTCTATTTGTTTTTTTGCAATTAAAGGTCTTGCAAGACTTGTTCCAAGAAGATATTTACCTTCATATATTGCTCCTGCTTTTATTGCAGGAAAAATATAATTTGTCACGAACTCTTCTTTTAAGTCTATAATGTAGACTTTTGAAGCACCTGTCTTTAGTGCTTTTTCTTTTATTGCGTTGAAATCATCCGGCTGACCGACATCTGCAACATAAGCTATTACTTCATAGCCTTTATTGACTAGCCACTTCAGTATTACTGATGTGTCGAGTCCTCCGCTGTATGCAAGTACTATTTTTTCTTTTTTCATTATTTGTTTCATAATCAAGATGTTTATATGTTGTTTTATAAATTTATCGTCCAAAAATAAACATTTTTAACAAATTTGTTTGAAACAAAACATTTAAATAGTTGTTTTAATTATTGGTTGATATGAACTTGACAAAAATAACTGAGCAATACATACTTGAACACTCAAGCATAAAAGATTCCCTCAAAAAAGGATTGATAAACTATTCAAAACTAGCAAGACAAATAATAAACGACGCAGAACTAAAAAAAAAGGATTTTGACGCAGTGCTAGTCGCTCTAAGAAGGCTTGAAAGAAAATTAAAGAAAAAACAAAGTTTTGAAAAACCAATAAAAGAATTATTAAAAAATACTAAACTAGAGATAAAAAACAAGATGATGGTTTGTATTCTGGAAAAAAGCAAGTTTCACGATTCCATGATAGAACTACAAAAAGAAATTAAAACTTTGAGCGGGGAAATACACATTATTGAAGGCGTGCAGGCAATAACACTAATCACATCACAAGAATTTGAAAAAATGATAGACAAGTATTTCAAGAATAAGATAATAAAAAAAACCACTGAATTGATTGAAATAATACTTCGAAGTCCAGAGTCACTTGAAGAAGTTCCCGGAGTAATGGGATATCTATACTCATTATTTTCAGAACAAGAAATAAACATTGTAGAAACCATGAGCTGCTGGACAGACACGATATTTGTGATAAAAGAAAAAAATCTAGAAAAAACAATTAGACTGTTGAGTTTCTAAAAATAAAAAAATTAGGAAGAGTTTTTAGATATCAACAACTTAACTTTTGTTTCATCAATTCTTCCTTTTTTCTTAAAAAAAGTTCCGACTATTACAGCATCTGCAAATCTGGAAAGCTCTTTAATGTTCTCTGGCGTTGTACCACTACCGACAACAATTATTGCTTTCGGTAAAGCCTTTCGCACTCTTTTCAAATCATCAATAACAGGTGAGTCTCCTGTACGCTTACCAGTAATTATGAGTTGATCTGCTTGGAAGTCAATAGCTTCCATCGCTGAATCCTCAATTGCTCTGGTTACGAGGTGTCCTGCATGTTTAACTTGAACATCTGCTAATATACCAATATTTTCAGCATCTAACTTCTTCCGATAACTAATCACATTGTAAGGCTCACCTTCAATTATTCCTGAAGCAGTAACTGCAGCCTCAATGAATATAGGTACTCTGACAAATGTTGCACCAACTACTTTAGCGATTGCAAGAGCTGCCTTATAATCATTCCACAACACACAAATGCCAATTGGAATCTTGACTGCCCTTTTGACTTCAAGAGCAACAGCTGTATACGCCGCAATAATTTCTGCACCGACTTTTTTTGTATGCGGATCATCATAAGTGTTCTCCAAAAGTATTGCATCAACACCGCCTTTTTCCAAAGCTTCTGCATCCTTCAAAGCATTATCAACAACCGATTTCATTGTTTTATGCTGTGGATAACCAGGTAATGAATCCAAATGTATCATTCCAATAATTTTCATCTTAAATCACCTACGTGAGTTATGTATTGCTCAATATTCTGAACTGCCTTTCCAGATTCTAAAACTTCATTTGCTCTTTCAACTCCTTGTTTTAAAGTTAGACCATGAGCTAAGTATTCAATTATTGCAGTGTTTGCAAGAATTAAATTTTTCGGATGCCCTTTTATTTTTCCATAAAGAATCTGTTTACTGAACTCTTTCTTATCACCCCGAGGTTTAATGTCTTCATAACTAGCTTCTGGAAGTCTGAAATCATCTGCGAATAATTCATAACTACAAATTTCACCTTTATTTAACTCCGCAACAATTGTTCCACCAGGTAATAAAGAAATTTCATCCATTCCACCATTACGATTCTTATCAGCAAAACCTCTGACAAATAATCCATGTTCAACATTTGTTAATCCTTTTGCATTCAAAATATTATATGCTTCAGCAACAGTTTTTGGTTCAATCAAATGATTAACGCCAATAATCCTTTTTTTTACTAAATCTGGATTTACAGGGTTGGTTATAGGACCAATAATATCATTCATATGAGCTAAGTGAGCAGACAGATGGGATTGCACATGAATTAGTTTATACTTTGTATCCAAAGCATCTGTGTAACCAAAGTTGTACTTTTCTACTCCTTGCTCGACAATTTCTTTATTGGCAAAAAGATTAACGCCAAGATACTCAAGAAAATCGCTACTGCCCACAGAATCAGTATTACCTGGTGATCCGTGTTTGCAGAAAGTAATCCCATCTGCAGAAGCGATTATCGCTGCAATAGAACTTACATTTGGTGTTTTGAAAAGATCTCCTCCCATACCACAATTATCCATGACATAATCTGTTTTAGGGTTCAAGAATTTATTTTTTGAATGTCCAATATCATAATCAAATATTGCTGCACAAATACCTGCAATCTGAGCACCAGCGCCAACTTGTCTGTAAGTTTCCTTGTTATGGAATGAACAAAGAGCTGCAATACTCTGCTTCTCTGTAATGTTTTTATCAAAATCAAATATTTTTTGAAGATACTCACTGTAATTATAGAGTGCAAATACACCTAAAGCATAGGCTTCTTCAAATCCTAAAGGCTTATTTCTGTAAGCTTTTTTTTTCAATAATAAATTAACGTTAAAATCTTTCATCAAACTTTGTAATTCATTTCTTTCGAATAATGGTTTTCTTAAATTAGTATCATTTTCATTTTTCATTTGTATCAACCTCCATTGATTATTTTTTTAATTAAAAAACTATGAGGTTGACACCAAGATCCAAACAATAAACCTTTGAAAGATATAGTTGTGACTACATAAATTGATTTTAATTTACGGTTGCCACAGGCAACCACCTTTATTATTTTTTGGTTGCATATTATTTAGGTTTATCTTATTCTTTTTAAAGTTTTCCATATTTTTTTTTGGAAATCATTTTTTTATTTTAAAAAGTTGTTTATAATTAAATATTTTTTT
>JAHIUF010000028.1 GCA_018817005.1 Nanobdellota archaeon | reverse complement strand
TTTGTTTCTGTTGGTCTTTTGAAGAATCCTTCTCGTATTGATGTTAAGGCTTTTCCTTGGAAGTTTGAAATTTCTGATGATGGTGATGGTTATTCTACTAGCGAGATTAGCACTCTTATGTCTCAGTTGTTCATGTCTGATGATGCTCTTAAGGATTATATGGGTTTTACTGTTGGTGTTGTTTCTGCTTTGGAAACTGGCGCTTCTAGTGTTGTTGTTGAGAGTGTTAAGAATGGTGAAAAAACTTTTTTTGAGCTTCTGCCTGATTACACGATTAATGATACTGGAAAAGTAACGATAAACAAAGGAACAAAAATAACAGTCAAAAAAAAATCTGCACTAAAAGGGTTGAAACCTGGTGCGCTCATATCAGGAAACATATCTCCTGAAGCCAAAAAACTTAAAGCTTATTGTAAAAATGTATCAAAGGTTCCAATCACTCTAAATTTTAAAAAATTTAATGAAGAATTGTTATTTGACGGGACATATAATAATTTCAAAACAAAAATGGGGGACATATCATATCATGTTGGTGTATTAAAAAGAGGCAAACCATTGTATAAATTGTATAAGAATGGTGTTAATTATGGCTCGAAAGATGTTCGTGTTACGAATCTTGATTATTTAAAGATTGGAATTGATAATCCAAACTTTAATCTCAATCTTTCAAGAAGCGAAATTTTATTTGATTCAAATGTTCATCAGACAAATGAAAATTTAACGAAAGTTATTGACCTTGCTTATAGAAATTTATATGATGAACTTTCAGAAGAGGATATAAAAAAGTATAAAACTGGTGCTGAGCATAATAAGATTAGAGATTATATTGCTGGAAAACTACACTTCTTCAGTAATCATGCATCAGAATTTAATTTGCATGATGAAAACATAACTGCGTTGTTTTCAATACCAGTTATGAAAGGCATTAATAAGCCTTACGTTAGCATACAAGAAATTTTTGATTCTTTCGATAAAACAGGTCATGTTTATGTTGCAACAAATTTTCGTTCAAGAACTGATTCAGATGATGATTTAATAATTGAATGTTTACCAACACCTGATGGAAGAATACAAAAGAGCATGGTTGAATTGATTAGTAAGATTTTGAATTATAAAAGTACTCGTTCATTTTCAATAGAAGAGCCTGATTATATTGAGAGTACAGCTGTTCAATTCATTGGTGGTGTAAAGAAATCTTTTAAAAGATTGAGTTCGCTTGAAATAATGGTTGATGATTTCAAACAGTATTATGCTAACTTCAAAGAAAAGAAAGATTCAACTTTTAAAACTATAGCTTATTATACTGGTAACGCTTTAGCATTAGGGCTTGTTGGAAGTATTGTTTTAGGGATGGGTGCTAGTAAATATCTTATCAAAGAACCATTGAAACTAACCGGTAAAGCAATTGGTTATGCTGGAAGAAAAACTGGACGAAGATTAAAACATGTTGGAAATGGTCTTCTTGATGTTGGTTCTACAGGCTTAGGCTATGCAGGTAGCGCTTTTAAGATATTAGGTTATGGTATTGGTGTTTGCGCCGTAGGTGTTGCTGGTGTCGCAGGACTTGTATTATCAGGAGCAGTTGTTCCTTTTGCATGGGCTGGTAAAAAAGTTTTTGGTTCAAAATTATATGAAAAAACAACTAACAAAATTAAATCTGGTGCGTACTTTGTATTCAAGCGCCCTTTTAAAGTTATAAAAGAAAAAAAACAAAAAAGAGAAAGTGATTTTCAGTCTGAAAGATATAGTGACGAAAAACGTTTAACAACACTTGTTAAAAATATTTTAGAAGAAAATCAACATCTTTTGAAAACTTTGAATTTGATTGGTCAATTCTCAGTTGATATTAGTAGTTATAAAGAATTGAATGCATTGCTACCCGAGAATGTTCACCCATCAGGAAATGTTTTTAATTTAACAAGCGAAAGGTTTGGTTCCCTGATTCGCGCAAAGTTAATAAGTAAGTACAGAGAATTACAAGATCATAGCAATGTTAACGTCTATTTAAACAGAAATAAAAAGAAAGTCAAAGAATGGATTTCATTTTTGAAAACAAATGAAGAACACTCAACCCTTCTTAAAACACCGATTTTGGTAGAACTAGCAAAAAACATGAACTATTATAATATTCAATGGGGTTTTGGCAACCAGATATATACGTTACTGTGCCTTTACAAAATAATTATCATTCTCATTATAGTGATTCATATATAAATAAACTAAAACAGAAAGTACCTTTTGACAATAACATTTCAATTTCTGATTCAATCATAAAAACTCAGAACACACTGATGAATAATTGCCAGATAGAATCACAAAGATATTTATTGGATGCATATACTTTCGGCGACTATGACGCATTCGTTAATGATTATGATAAATTAAATGTTAATGACAGAGAAGTTATTCTTAAAAAAATTATTTTTGACTCTGAAACCGAAAATAAAAAAATTGATTTATACATACAAAAAAAAGATTTTAACTTAATAGATAAAATAGGGCGATTGAATATTAGGGGTGAGAAAGTTGTTTCTTGATGATATTGCAATTAAAGGAAAGGTTGTTGAGGATAGAGAGATGGGTTGGGATGTTTCTTGTGATGAGATGCTTAAGAAAATGAAGCGATTCATGCTTTCAGATCCTTTTGATTATGTTAAAGAACTCTTAAGTGTGGAACTTGCGAAGAATCCTTCGAAAATAAATATTAATTCAAAAAGATGGGCTTTTGAACTTAGAGATGATGGAGAAGGATATACTGTAGATGAAATCAACACTCTTATTTCTCAAATGTTCTTTTCAGATAAAAATCTTAAACGTTATACAGGTCTTGCCAGAGGAATGGTTTCAGCATTACAAACTGGTGCTTCTAGTGTTGTTGTTGAAAGTGTTAAGAATGGTGAGAAAACTTTTTTTGAACTTTTGTCTGATTACTCAATTAACGATAAAGGAAAAGTAACAATAAACAAGGGAACAAAAATAACAGTCAAAAAGAGCTCTCGATTAGTTGGCGCTGCAAAATCTCTTGTTACACTATCATCAGGTCTTGAAACAAAGAAAGTCAAACAGTATTGTAAAAATATTAGAGGTAAAACCATAAAACTTAATCACAGGAAAATAAACAGGGAGATTGAACTTTTTGGTCTTCATTTCGAAAAAGATGTTAAAATTGGTGATATTGATTTTAAAATAGGAATTTCAGAATTAGGTGATAATTCTGTTTATATTCACAGAAGCGGCTTTTTTTATGGAGAACAAAATTTTAGAAATAATTATTCTTTGACAGCAATAATTGACAACCCTGATTTTAATTTAACAATATCTGGTTCTGGTATAGCTCAAGATGATGAGATGAAAAAAACTATGAACGCATTTTTCAAAGCCGGAGATGAACTTTATTTGGAATTCTATAAATCATTACCAAAAGAAAACAGCGAAACGTCCACACTTAATAAGTGGAAAATCATACATAAACGAGAGAAGAATATAAAACTTATAAAGAAATACATGGCTCAAAAGATAGATTTTCTTGAACCTGCTGAAATTAAAGAATCTTCATTTCTAAAATTTATGTATACCGAGCCTATTTTTGAAACTTTCAACAAAGGCAGTGTCTCACTAAAAGATATATTATTGTCAGAATCTGTTGTTAATGACGGAGTCCTGTATTCAGATTTCACTGATAATTATCGCTTTTCAAAAGCCAAAATACCTGTTGTTGAAAGATATTTGAATGAGGAAATATTCAAAGCTGTTAGTCAAAAGATTTACGCTAAAGCCGAAATAAGTTTTAATAAAGGCATAAAACACAAAAAATGTTTTGAAATCGAGAGTTATAAGAAGTTTTTAGATGATGAAGAAAAAAGAAAAGAAAATCATGAAAAACAACTTATTACTAAACAACAACTGAAAGCTTTAGAAGAACAAAAATGGTTTTTAGAACAAAAGAAAAGGGAAAAACAAGCACGAAAAGAGGCTATTAAAGAATTAGAACTTCAAGAACTAAAAAAATCAGGCTTAGAAGGTCTTCTTAAAACTCGTATAAAAAGATACACTGGAGCTTTCGTAGGAAAATCAGGTTTCGCAATAGGCGCAGCTGCAGTTGCACTACCATTATTAACATTTACAGGTGCAGCAATGGGTTTATATTATGGAGGAAAAGGAGTTGGTTTTCTCTTAAAATGGGGGGTTGGTTGGCCTTTAGGGAAAGCAGCGAATGGAACTGGATGGTTCATAAATTATTCTGCTGATAAACTTGTTCAAGGTGGAAAAACTGTTACTGGATTTGTTGCGCCACCAATAAAAAAAACAAAAGATGAGTTAGTATCACTGATTATGAAAACATGTTTGGTTATAAAAAATGCAACTGTTAAAAGTGTAAGTACAGTATATGGAGGTTTAGCGAGCGCTGCAACATATACGAAAAATGAAACTTTGGAAAAAGTATCTACATTTGTCAGAGACATTCAAAGAGTTAGAACTGCAGTTAATAAGAGTGTGGATAAAGTAATTTTTAATCCAACAATCAGCGCTTTTGATGCAACTGGAAATGCAGTTGGTAATGCTGTTACCAAATCTGCTAATTATACAAAAGAAAAAGTTATTAATGCCAGTAAGTTTATTGATGATACAACTGAAAAATATTTTGCAAACCCAGTTCATTCATTTTTAGATGATTCTGGAAATTTTATTGGTTTTTGTGCTGGAAAAACATTGAAAGCAGGAATTCAATCATATTTATTTTTAGAAAAAAATATTATTTCTGCAAAGAACTTTACTTCAAAAAAAGTATCAAAACTCACAAATAATACTTCTTCGAAAGTTGTATCTGCTTACGAGTTTACAGCAGATAAATGTAATAACTATATTTATTCTCCAATTCATAATTTTAATATTTCAACAAAAAAGTTTATTGGAAAAACTGCTCGTAAAACTGCTAATCTTGGATTAAAAGCAGCTGGTGGCCTTGCAAGAAGTGGTTTATGGCTTGGAAAAGCAGGACTATCCACTATTGCAGTTATTGGTGCGTCAGGAGGTTACGCACTATACAAAACAATCTCTTGGCCTATTCAAGGTGCATATAATCTTGGTGCAAGTGCGATGAAACATTTTGAAACTGGTGTTTCACAATTAGCAACTATTATCTCTGAATCAGAGTCTTTAAAGAATGCTTATGAATTTACAGAAAAGGTCGTTTTAACTCCTTATATGATGACAAAGAAAAAAATTGCCGACATCTCTGACTATTTGCACGAAAACGCTGAAAAAAGAGCTAAAGAAAAAGAAAGACAAAAAAACGAGATTGCAAAAGAAAAAATGCGTCAAGTTGAATTGAATCATTTTGCTAAAAAAACTTTACCTTTACTTGCAAAAGAAGTAATTCTTGAAAATACAGACTTACTAAAACAACTTGGTGTTCAAAGCTTTTATGGAAATTTTTCTTGTACAGGCATTTCAAAAAATAGTCATAAATATTTTGATCCTATAATAATATCCGGTGATTGCTTATATATTAACATTGAAAACAATAAAACTGCAGCTCTTTGGTTTGAAATGTTAAAAGAGAAAAAACCTGCATATGAGTCTATAATTAAAGGCGGTATTTTATCTGAACTTTTTAACACATCACGACTCATGATAAAATGGTATGCAGGGCAAAAAGAAGCTGAACGAGAAGTGCCTATTCAAGAAGTGACTGTCGTAAGAAAGAATTCTAAGAAAATCAACTCCAGTATAACTTATGTTGCACCAAAATCAGACAAGACAAATAATAATTATTTGTATGAATTGAGTACGAACGGCACTAGAAAAGAAAGAATTCCTTTTGTAACAGATGAACCAATAACCCAATCTTTGATAAACATACAATTGAATGAAATACAAAGAATGCAAGAAAGAAAATGTGACTTTCTGATCTCGAATTATAAAACAGGCAAGAACATTGAAAGCTTCAAAGAGTTATATGAAACACTGCATTTAGAAGACAGAAAAGAAGTGATTAAAGGCATATTTGTTTTGTCTTATAAAAATGAACGCATTGATGATTATCTTAGCAAAAATGATTTTAGACTAGTCGACGAGATTGGAAGATTAGATGTTGGGGGAATGCGAAGTGAATCTTGATAGTATTGTTGTTGATGGAAAGGTTGTTGAGGATCGTGAGATTGGTTGGGATGTTTCTTGTGATGAGATGTTGAAGAAGGTTAAGAAGTATTTGTTGGCTGATCCTTTTGATTATGTTCGGGAGTTTGTTTCTGTTGGTCTTTTGA
>JAHIUF010000027.1 GCA_018817005.1 Nanobdellota archaeon | reverse complement strand
GCCAATTAAACCAAGTAACAGCAAGAATAATACTACACAACAGAAGACGAACTTCATACTTCTCCAAGCTGGCTAACGCCAGCTAGTTTCCACGCAACGCCAAAAAGAAGAAAAACTTCAAGATTTAAAGAAGTGTAAACAGATTACGATCTTAAACAAGCAAAACTCAAAACCAAAAAGTTTAAATACTACAAATAAAATATATCTGTCATACAAGTGTCATTTTAACCTGACATGTGTCATACCAGAGTCATACAAAGAGACTACAAGTAACCGATGAGTCTACAGAAACAATGCAGAAACCTCAGATAGAAACAGAAGTTTTGAATGTTAGATTACCTGAAAGCACAATAGAAATTCTAGACCAATTCATAGAGAAGAAAATTTTTTCTTCTAGATCTGAAGCTATAAGGGAATTTGCAAGAGAATACATCTTAGAGAACAACATAAAACAATGACAGATACAGTAGTGAGCGTCAGAATGCCCTCGTCATTAGTTAGAGAACTAAGAATTCTATCAGAAAAAAATCATTTTATGGACTTAAGTGAAGAAATACGTTCTATTGTTCGATCAAAATGTTTGCGTTATTCACAACCTTTCTCTGCTGATGTAAAAAAATTACGTGAAGAACTAAAGGAAATATTCGAGGTTAAAAAAGAACAGGAAACAAAGCAAGAGTTAATCACACAACTAAAAAAATTAAGTGAAAAACTAGCAAAATGAAACAAGCAAAAACAAAGATAATAATTGTTACTTTGATGTTTTTAATACTGGCTAGTTTGATAAGTTCAACAATAGAAAACATAACCCCGACCAACAATGTGTTGTTTAACAATACAAATATCACATTCACGTTTGACTTGACAGATTATTCAAACACAACATCTTGTGAACTGATAATTGACTCAGAAACAAAAGAAACAACTAGTGCTAATGATGAAAATAGTTTTCAAGCAATAGTTTCTGAAGGAACACACGAATGGAATATTGTTTGTGAAGATGAAAATAACACTCAATCAACAGCAACAAGAACACTAACAATTGATTTGACATCCCCGACAATAACAATTTCAAACATACAAAACAACACCAACTACACGAACATAACAAGTATTGAATTTACAGTTGAAGATGACAATACTGAAACAATAAGTTGTGATATAGATATTGATTCGGAAGTTCAAACAATCACCGTAGTAAATCAGCAGGAAGAAACACACAATGTTAATTTGGCTGAAGGAGAACACGAATTAGAAATAACCTGTGAAGATGAAGCAGGAAATAAACAAACTTCAGAAAAATATATTTTCAGAGTTGAAAACGAAGAACCCGAAGCTTTCATCAGCATAACAACCAACAAAGAAGAATATGATTTGGGAGAAGAAATACAACTAACAATCAATGCTCTGGACGGATCAAATGTAACAATTGATGTTTGTCCTGACAGTTCAGGATTTGTATTATGTTATCCAACAATAGAACTTATAAATGAAAACTATCCAAAGATAATATTTGTTCAGTACACTAATAAAACAGGGCCATACACTATTGAAGCAGCACTAGATTATGAAAACATAGTTTTGACAAACTCTCTAAGCTACGAAACAATTAACAATATTAAAGTGAAAATATCAGGTGATAACATTCTTGATGAGGACGAAAGCACTGAATTAGAAGTGAGTGTTTCTGGAGGAATAGGAAACATAACTTATTTGTGGGACTTATCCAACGGCTCAACAAGTTCAAAGGATGAACTAAATATTGAATTTGATGAACCTGGAAAGTATGAACAAATCGTGTATGTAACTGACGAAAAAGGAAATAAAAACAATGATTCAATAATAATAACTGTAAAAAAAAGACAAAAAGTAATCTTTGAAGTTCGATCATTAGAAACAGGCAGTCCAATAAAAGATGCAGTGGTTGAGATAGATTCAGAAACAGGAAAAACAAATTCCAAAGGACAAGTAACATTCTATATTTCTGACAAGAGATACAGTTTTTCAGCTTGGAAAACGGGATATGAACTACTTGAAGATGAGATTAGAGTAAAAGGAAATACAACAAAAATAGTTGAATTAGAAACAAGGGATGATTCAGCTCCACAAATATCTATTGAAAGTCCAAATGATAAAGCATCAACAGAAGGTACAACTGTTGATATAACATTTAAAGTAACAGATGATTCACCAGTAACTTGTTCCATATACTTATTATCCGAGCAGAATTGGTATGAAGAAAAAGACTCAAAAATAGTTGTTCTTGGAAAAACAAACAATTTTGAACTCACAAATCTTGATTACAAAGAGTATTCTTGGAGACTGGAATGTGAAGATTCTCAAGGAAACTCAGCTAAAACAACAGAACGAACATTCAAAGTATTGTCAAAATCAGAGGCCAGTATTAAAAACAAAGATGAGATGATAGAAGAGCTATATGATTTAATAGACAAGATGAAGGGTGCTGGACTTCAAGAATCACGCGCTGTAGAAGCATTACAAATTGAAAAACAGATAAAAGAAACAATAGTTTTAATCGACAGAACTGAAAGGGATATAAATGCACTCCAATATCGTAAAGATATTTCTGAAGAACAAAAAGTTTCTGAAGAAGAAAAACTTCGGAAGAAACTTCAAGAATCATACTTGTCTTCACCAAAAAACATCAAGGTTTTAGATACACACACATTTGTAAAATATATACGTGATTTAGAACTTGAACCAATTGCAGGAGAATATGTTGATATAAAGAATTATCCAAACAAACAAAAATTCTTTGAAGCATCAAAAAAGACTCAGACAAAAGCAACTGTGTCGAGTAATATCAAACTTGTAGAATTAGAATATCTTAGTGGAGAGAAAAAAACACTAACTCTTGTTGAAAAAGAACTAAAATACACTAACAGCACAGATAGACTGGACGTTGTAGAATATATACCAAAAGAATTAGCTACAGATGTTAGCGAAATAAGCATCATGAATGTTTATAAAGTCTTGAAAGCAGACCCAATGATTTCATTTGACACACCTCAAAAAATCGTTTACTATTTTGAAAAAGAAATAGAACTTGCAAAATTAGAAAACACAAACACTGTTCTTTTTGAACAATCTTATAATCTTGCAATGTCTGCAATAACTGGTCAAGCAATATTCGATTTTAACATAGATCTAGATAAAAAATATGTGTGGACAATAATCATCTTGATTGTTCTCTTAACCTATGCGTTCCATAGTTTTGTAGGATTTGGCAAGGTTGGTAGTTCATATCATTTATTATTTGGAGATAGAAACATCCACACAGTTAACATGCTTATCAATGACGCGCTGGATAACATGGATGCAGGAGAAAATGATAAAGCTCAATTAATATACCAAGAAATTAAATTATATTATGAAAAATTATCTGTTCCAGGAAAAAATGAGGTTTACGAATCAATTGAAGATATTTGTCACAAACTAGATTATGCTTATTGTCAAGACTTGATAAATGTATTGTCTGCACACTTAAAAAATAATGAATTGCCAAAAGCACAAAGAGATTATCAAAAACTTCAGACAACATATAAACAGTTAACTGAAGACGGTAAAAAAGAATTATATGATCAAATAAAAAAATTAGACATTTCAAGGTTATCATGAAACAAGTAGAAAAAATAACGGAAATTGTAGTTATCTTTTTAATGGTAGCTTTAGCTATTTCAGGACTGGCATTTGTTGGTAAATTTGTAGGCTGGGCTACAAGTCATGCTGGTGAAGCAGGAACGATATATGAGGTAAATATTGATTGGCGAATACCTGCTTTTTTATGGACTGGAGTATATGGATTTGCTGTTAGAGTTCCAGGATTTACAAATTTGATGAACTATGATTTAGAAGGTGGAGAAACACTGGAGGCAAACCTTCTCTTTGATTGTCTTGCACCCGGAAAAAAACATGAAGTATATGCGAGCACAACACACCCAAGTGAATTAAATTTTCAATCAATAAGAGCAGCAGATCCTATAACTATTGATGAATATTTAGAAATAGATCAATATGATGCAATGGTTCGCAGAATGTCTGCAACAAACACTTTCACAAAAAACATATCTGTGGATATAGGAACGACTTTTCTTTCAATACCAGGCACGTATACAAATGAATTTGAAAAAGATAGTCCAACAATTTTTGATATCGGAATACTTGAAGATAGTGGTGGTAATTTAGTTTACGTTGCACACATATATGAAAACTTCACTGTGGGTTTTAATGGACGCATATACAATTATCAGATGATTTTGCCCATTGCAAATGGAACTGAAGAGAGATATTATTTCTTCTCAGATCCACTTGATGAGTGTCCGCGAGGAGAGGGAGAACTACCTAACTCTGGAGCGATTGAAGGTTGGGTTACAACACAATCAGGAACACCTGTTGCAGATGTAATAATAGATGTTGCCGGTTACAACACATACACTAGTGTACCAGGATACTACAATTTAACAGTTCCTTCAGGAACATATAGAATTTATGCTGTAAAAACAGGTTATGAAGTATATGCAAATGATGTTACAATAGAAGTTAACAAAACAACATTACATAATATAATTCTTGTTGAACAGGAAGAAGCAATACAAGAGGGTGTGGGGCCTGGTGTTGATGTTGGACCTGGAAAAGATGATGGACCATCAGACGATGTTGGACCTGGAGAAGCACCACAAGTTCCAATAATAGAACAACCAAAAAGAATAGAAGGAACAGACTTCATAATTTCGGTTAATGAAATAAACAGAAAACTAAGACTTGAAAATTTCTTGCAAGAATCAATATACATCTACAGCTTTAAACAATCATCAACACCAATTAGTTTTAAACTTGAAGGAAAAGTAACAGAGATTGCAGAACTCGACAGAACAAGAATAATTGTTGCACCTGATTCAAAAGATTTTGTCACACTAACATTTTATGGAAAAGGAGAACTAGGTCATTATAATGGTTCTTTAAAATTAATGGGCGATATAAATGCAACCATACCAATAGACATAGAATTAATCTCTAAAGATCAATTACGAGTTCAAGCATTATTATTGGATATTGAAACCAGTGAAAAGCAATATTTGCCTGGTGAGAAAGTTAGAGTGAAAACGGATATGAAGAACTTATTATCAGATTTAGAATATCCGGTATCTCTTTTTTACACAGTTCAAAACGCTGAAGGAAATGATACTATTTGGATATATAATACAAATGTGTTTTTAAGAACATCTTTTTCGCTGCTTAAAACATTTCCTCTGGCGAAAGATGTTCCTCCAGGAGAATATATTGTGAGAGTGACAGCGAATTATTTAGGATTTACATCTGGTGCTAGTGCTGTTTTTAGAGTAACAACTCCTTTCTGGCAAAGAGTATTTTTTGGATACTTTGTATGGCAATGGGTTTCATTAATTGTAATAATTCTTGCAATAATAATAGCAGTTATTGTTATTAGAAGAAGAATTGAAGCAAAGAAAAGATTTCATTTAAAAGTTGAATATTCACAGCTTCCAAAACCAGGATCAAGAAGTGGTTGGTGGGGAAAAATTGCTGAAACAGATCATAAAACTTACTTTGATATAGAACAATTAAAAATACACTCAATAGTTGCAGGAAGCACTGGTGGTGGTAAATCTATATCTGCACAAGTAATTGTAGAAGAGTGCTTGTTAAAAGACGTGGCTGTAATTGTATTTGATCCAACAGCTCAATGGAGTGGAATGCTTCGTTCTTGCAAAGAAAAAGGAATGCTTAAATATTATCCTGGTTTTGGAATGACTCCGAAAAATGCGAAGTCTTTCAACGGAAATGTAAGACTTGTTACCAATGCAAGAGAAATAATCAATATAAAGAAATATTTGAAACCTGGTGAGATACAAATTTTTGCTATGAATAAACTTGATCCTAAAGATATAGATATCTTTGTAGCAAACACTATTAGAGAAGTTTTCCATCAAAATTTTGATGAAAATCCAAGTCTCAGATTATTGTTAGTATACGACGAGATTCACAGAATTCTGCCTAAATTTGGAGGTAGTGGTGATGGTTTCATACAGATAGAAAGAGGATGTAGGGAGTTTAGAAAGTGGGGTGTGGGGGTTATGCTTGTTAGTCAGGTTTTAGCTGACTTCGTAGGTCAAATTAAAGCAAACATCAACACAGAAGTTCAAATGAGAACGAGAGATGAAGGAGATCTTGAAAGAATCAAGATGAAATATGGTGATGGAGTCTTAAAATCATTGGTTAAAGCCAGTGTTGGAAGTGGTATGATACAAAACGCTGCTTATAACAGAGGTAAACCCTTCTTCGTAACATTCAGACCTATATTGCATTCAGTACAAAGATTAAGCGATGAAGAACTTGAAAGATATAATAAGTATAATGAAGAAATAGATCAATATGAATATGAGTCGGAGCAGTTTGAAGAGTTGGGAGAAGATGTTTTTGATATGAGACTTGAATTAAAATTATCACTTGATAAAGTAAAAGCTGGAAATTTCAACATGGTTGAAGTATACCTTGAAGGTTTAAGACCAAGAATGAAGAAATTATGGGAAAAACTTGGAAAAGTCCCAAAGAAAAAAGAAGTTATGCTGGTTTCAGAAGAGGATTTGAAAAGTGACTTGGAACAAGCAAAGCAATCAAAAGAAGAATATGAAGCCAACAATCCTTCAGGAAATGAAAAAAAAGAAGAGGAAAAAGAAGATTTTTTCAGAAAGGAAGTTTCTCCTGATAAGATTTTAAGCTTGTCAAATGGTATGCTTGTAATTAGCTTGAAGGGATTATATGATGAACTTATTGCAATGAAGCAAAGTGATTTTGAAAAACATGTGAACAGCGAAAAGAATGACTTTGCTGATTGGATTAAAAATGCTGTTGGTGATATAGAATTAGCTCAAAGAATTATGTTGAAAACAAACAAAGATGAAATTTTGGCCTTTATTGATAAAAGAAAAAGCGGTTCAAAACTACCTCCTTTAACAAAGGAAGAAAAAACTTTTTTAGAAGAAAAAGATTGGTTTGAAAAACCAGCAGAAGAACTAAATAAGTCTGAAAGTGAAAAAGCTGATGTTAAAGCTGATGTTAAAGCTGATGTTAAAGCTGATGTTAAAGATGATGTAAATAAACCGGTTGTAAAAAATGATGATTCTAACTTTGAATTTAAAGAAAAGACGAAAGTTGAAACTGTCCCAGAGATAAAACTCAAAACAAAAATATTAGTGCAAACTCCAGAAGAAAAGCGAATGGCCGCCATAAAAGAATTTGCAAGTGAAAAATTAGCTGAACACACTAATGATTTAGACGAAATAAAAAAAGAAGAATTCATTAATAATCAAACTGAGGAAAATGAGGTTGTAAATAAAGAAGTTTTGTCTGAGAAAAATCTTGAATTAACAATAATGGCTGTTGATATAAGTCCAGACCATTATTTTAAATTATCAGATGGAACTGAGCTTAAATCAGTTTTAGATCTTGTTGATTATTTGCGAAACATAGATGATGATGGCTTAAGACAATATGTTGGTGGAAACAAGAATGATTTCGCGGCATGGATACGTGGTGTATTTCATAATGATGGTCTTGCCGATAAAATTCAAAACTTGTCCAGTAAAGATGAATTATTAAATGCATTACAGGAAGGTTAAAATTCAAATAAATTAAGTTAATTTCAAGTAAAAACAACAAGACATTAGAAATTAAAATAAGAGGTGAGGAATGGTTATTGAACCAGAGAAGTACTTTTACCTAAAAAATGGTGGAGTGCTAAAAAACATTGAAGAATTAAGAGACTATTTAAAAATAATTTCTGAAGATGAGTTTTCTTTTCATGTACGTTTTGATACTAATAAGAATGATTTTGCTTGTTGGGTTAGAGATGTTTTTTGTCAGGAATCATTAGCGCAAAAAATGTTTGATTTCAAAGATAAATTAAAATTAATTTCACTTTTAGAAAATTATTTGCAACCAAGAATAATTAAAAAAAAGCCTGTGAAAGAAATAATTCATCCTGAAAAAATTAAAGAAAAAAAACGAGTTCAGAAAAAAACAAAATGTTTTGATAAAAAAGAAGCTCGAAAAGTAGTTATCAAACACCCAATCAAACAGCAACCAGAACAGCAACCAGAACAGCAACCAGCGCAAACAGGTCAGCAACTAGCGCAAATAGGTCAGCAACCAGAACTACAAACTCATTTTTTTCACGAGCTAAAAAAAATAGTTGCGAAAAACAAGCTGTTGGGAAGAATTTTTTTTGGAAAACCAATTTTTGTCGAAGGACAAGTGGAGTTGTTAAACTCTGAATTAGATAAACTAAAAGAAACTGTTGATAAAAAATTATAACTGATAAAGAAAATGGATGAATCAATATTCGAAAAATTTTTGGAAAAACTTGCAGTCTTAAAAACTGATATTTCAAATTTAAGAAAAGAAGGAAAAGATCCAATTATCTCTGATTATTTGCTTAGAAATCTAAAATCTAAAATTGAATGGGCGAAATATAATGGTGCAAAAGAAGACTTTGAAAAGATAGACTGGTTATTATCAGAGGCTGAAAAAGAATTACTGGCTGAATCAGACAGAAAACTAATTGATGTAAAAAAAGAGGTCAATAATTTGTTTAAGAAAAAACTTGATGGATCAGAAAAAAACATTTCAAAAGCAGAAAAGAAAATTATTTTTTCACAAGAACATAAAGGTGAAAAGTTTGATTTGGAAAACAACTTCTCATCAGATAGTAATTCACCTGAACAATTACCAGAAGCATCACGAGAAGCATCACGAGAAGCATCACGAGAAGCATCACGAGAAGCATCACAAGATACATCACAAGATACATCACGAGAAGCATCACAAGAGTTAGATGCTGCCCAGGAAGAACGGCCAGAGTTAATATTAACAAATCCACAACATTTTTTTTATCTATGGAATGGCAAAGCTTTAAGGTCGCTGTCAGATTTAAAATCAGAACTAAAAATTATGTCTGAAGATACCTTTAATTTTCACACAAGGAATGAAGATAATGATTTTTCAAAATGGTTAAAAGATGTTTTAAATCAGGAAGAATTATCAAAAAACATAAAAGGAGTAAGAAATAAAGAAGTAATGTTAGACTTATTGCAAGGAAAAAGAGGTGAATGATGGTTTTTTGGAAAAAGAAAGGGCCAAAAATTGGTGAGGGAGATGAGAACCCTGCAGAACAAGAGATAGAAGAAGCATCTCCCGACAATAATAAAAAAAATAGTGCTAATGTCGAATTAGAACTTGCCAAAATTAAAGGTCAATTAGATTCTTTGAGTGAAATGAGAAAAGCCTCTGCTGATAGGTTTGGCATGACTAATGAACAAATAGGCGAGCTTCGTGGTACGATAAATGATCTTACTCAGTCATTTTCAAAAGTTGAGATTGAATCAACCAAAGTCATTGATCAGGTTAAATCTATTGAACCTGAAAAATTCATGACTGAACTTCGAAAAAATGAAGGTCGCTTGGAAGCTTTGAAAGCGAATATTGAAAGTAATGAATCTTTGATGCAAGACATAATGAAACAATTAAAGAGCATGAGACAAGAGATGAGTATTTATAAGGGGACTGATCAGATAATAAAGCTTCATGAAGAAATAAAGGAAGAGCTTGCAAATATTAAAAAGGTTGAAGCGATAGTTCAACGTCATGCAGACAGGGTTGAGAACATATTTATGGATGTTGAAAAAAAATTCATGGATTTTGATAAGTTTGATTCTTCAGTGAAGGATTTGAGTCGAACTTTTAATAAAATACAAGGGGATTTTGATAAGTTACGAGTGAAATCGGATCAGAAAGCTGAAAAAACAGAATTTGTTGGGTTGTTAAACAAATTTAATGATTTTGAAAAACATACTGGAAACATAATTAAACTCATGGATGAAAGATCAAAACATATGAAAAACGATCTTCAAAGTATGTTTAATAAGCTTAAAAGACAAATAGAGTTTAAGACAAACAAAAAATTAAGTGTCGAAACTGATTCTGTAGAACCTGATGATGATGGTTCTGTTTCTGTTTCTTCGTCTGTTTCTTCTGCTTTTTCGATAGACCCTAATGAAAAAAAGGGTTTTTTTAAAAAATTATTAAATAATTATAAAGAAGGAAAATCTAAGTCTGAGCCTAAGTCTGAGCCTAAGTCTGAGTCCAATCATGAGTTCGAGCCGAAGAATCAAGTGGAGGCTGTTGAACAACTTTCTAAAGATTCTTCTTAGATATTTTCATATTTTTTCTATTGGATTTCATCGTGCATATTATCGAAAACTTTAAATAGTTGTTATATTAAAAAAGATATAACATTAGTCTTTATTTAATGAGTCATTATATTAAAAAAGGTATAATAGCGTGATTGGACGAAACATCGATACAGAGATAATTAGTATATTTGCAGAGAACATAACAGAATTCTTAAGTATTCTACAAATTGCAAAAAAACTTAATAAACCATATTCTTACATTCACAAAAAAATAAATGAATTTTTAAAACTAGAGATTCTTAAGAAAATAGTTTTAGGAAGAGCTCATTTATGCACAATAAACCTTCAAAGTGAAGATGCAGTTTTACTTCTATCAATGTATGAACTAGAAAAGAAAAAAAGTCTTCTTAAAAAAAATAATTCTTTAGAAAAAAAAAATGGCATCACTAAATAAGATAAAAACAGAAGCACTAATGCTGACCGCAATTTATCACGAAAATAAAATACTCATTCTAACAAACAACCAACCCGACAAAAAAAAATTGCACAATAAAATAAAAAAATTATTAGGCAATTTTGAAGTATTCACAAAAGAAGAATTCCAACAAGAACTCATCAAAAAACCAACCCTACTTTACAATCACACACTGTTATATCAATACGAAAAATATTATGAGATAGTTGGAGAGATTGAGCAAGAACTCAAGATAAGAAACTCTCTGCTAATAACCTAAACAAAGAAACAGAATAATAAAAAACGGAATGCGCAAATGATGAGAAAAATAGTTAGTTGGATATTCGTAGCGGTTATATTGTTACAAATAGTTCTAGCACAGAACAACACAATCCAACTTGAAAAAGAAATCTACACAATTGGTGAAGTAGTAGAAATCACACTCATGTGTGAAGAATTAAACAATCTAAGTTTGCAAATAGAAGTTTCAAATAGTGTATATCGATATAACCAAGAACTCACACAAAATATTAGTTTTTTACCACAACAAGAAGGACAACATCTAATTGTTATATTCAACGACTCAAACCAAATTGAAAACAAAACATTCTTTGTTGTGACAGAAAATAGTAGTGATTTAAATAATCTAAGTACAAGCATTAACACAACAAATACTACAAACACAACAGACACAACAAACACAACAAACACCACCAACACCACAAACACAACTCAGACAATTCAGATAAGTCAAAACACTTCAATAATAGAAAAAACAAACTATACACTTGGTGAAACAATCAAATTTTATCCACCAGAATTTAAATCACTAAGAATAATCTTTGGAGAAAAACAATATGCTTTTTTAGGAGAATCAGATGATTCAATACAATTCAAACCAACAGAAATAGGTTTATACCTGCTTGAAATAACTCTAACAAATGAAACAATAATAAACATTTCTTTTAAAGTAAATCCTGCAACTGAAACAGAAGAACCTGCCGAGTCAGAGTCCAACGAACAAGAAGAACTTTCAACAATAGGAATAGAATTTGAAGAAGGATACAATAAAACTGTTGAAATAGAATTATATCGTGAACAACCAGATAAAATTGGAATTAATAAAACAACAGAAATCACAATAATCCTATGGAACAAAAGAAACGCAACAGAAAATATTTTTGTTGAAGAAAAAATACCTGCTGGCTGGATTGTTTCTGACAAACCATTATTTGCAGAACAAAATAACAATACAATCGTTTTCAGAATAGATGTTCTTGATAAAGACACAACAAGAACAATAACATACAATTTAACATCACCCTTCAACCAAACAAATAATACTTTCAAAACAAAACTCATCTATACAAACAAAACAAAAACAGTTTCTAAAAATTATACGACTTCAATACTTGTTGAAGCAGACAAAGCATTCTTTGACGTACAATTAGATGTTTACAAAGAAGATGGAGTCATAACAAGAACAATAACAAACGGATACAAATACGATGCTAGCTTACGAATAAAAAATATAGGCGAAGACATGAATGGTTATCCAGTAATATATACATGGCCATACAACAACACAAATCTCGAAGTAAAATCAAAATCAAAAGAATGTAAAATAAGGACTAGAGACCAAAACAAATATTTGGAATGCGAATTTAAACCGATGATATCTGGTGAAACAAAAAAAGTTGAGTTACAAATAACTGGACAAAAAACATTTTCTGAAAAAACAATAATTGAAACGAAATATGACCCGCCAATAATTGACTTCTTTGAAAAGATATTTTTCTTTGTTAAACAAATATTTCAAAAAATATATGAATCAATGGAAAACGGCATGACAGGAAAGGTGATAGGCAACGTTGAAACAGGACTTATAGAACAAGATAGCGTTTCTCAAGAAAATCCTTCAAATAAAATATCAAGCAAAGACACAACCGAGTCAGAATCAGAAGAATCAAAAGAACTCAAAGAAATAATAATTACAGAAACAAACAAGGAACCAACAGCTAAATTATTAGAGATACCAAAACAAATATCAAACATCTTTATATTAAGTGGAGAAGACAGCACAGACATTGATAACGATGAACTTTCATACCAATTTGTTGTTTCAGAAGACAAAAGTTTTACTCAACAACAAGTAATCTGCGATTCCAAAAAACCCTTCTGTGAATGGGACACTAAGGAAACAGAATTATGTGTGAAGTGCTATGTCAAATTGTTAGTCTCAGATGGAATTGTTACTGCTGAAACAAAAGCTCAAGAAACAATAATTGATAATGAACCGCCAGAAATAAAATCTATAACACCAAACTTTGGAGAATTGAAAAAAACAGTTGATACAGTAAGTTGTGATGCAGAAGATGAAAATAATATTAACTACAAAATAGAAGCTTACTACGAGCAAGACTGGCACACACTTTGTTTTTTAGAAGAATGTCAATATGATTTTACAGAAATAGACACTCAAACAGTGAAATTCAGATGTGAAGTTGAAGACAACTTTTTCAAAACAAGCAAAACAACAAGAGGACTTGATTATATTAAAACTCAAGCATCAATAAAAAATTCCAACCTAGGTTCAAAAAAATCATCTATTCAAGAAAAAATATGGATTACAACCACTGAACACTTATTTTTAAGATCAAAAGAAAATAATCAGATAGAATTAGCATTAAAGAATTCAAAAGATGAAAATGTAACTTTTACAACAAACATCATTGCTAAAAGAAGTAATGGGCGAACAGATATTGAAATACTTACAACAGAAAGTAAAATAAAAAGTATAAAAATATTGAATCTGGATGCGACCCAAAACTTGAGTTTAGGAATAGAAGAACATCTTGAACCAAAAGAAATATTTGCAAGAAAAACAAAAGCGAGCTTTGCGATTAATCCTGAACTATTAGATTTTGAAAAAGGATATCTGACAATTACTGCAACAGGTGATGAGGTTTGGAAGTGCAAAGATTGGAATTTTACAACACAAGAATGCTTTGGTTCTTGGCAAAAAATAATGGATGTAATCCCTGGACAAAATTATACTATAACAATAACCCCTAATGATCCGGGATTTGCAGAAACAGGACTTGCAAGCATAAATACCAACAAAAGCATTTATCATCCAAACGAGTCTGTAGAAATAATAATTGCAGTACTTGATAGAGATGGATACCTAGTTACTGATGCAAATATATCATTACAAGTTACGAATCCAAACAATTTAACAGACGAATACAAAACAGACCTAGAAAACATTTTTGAAACACAAAAAGGAATTTATTATGCTTACTATAACAAAACAACAACTGAAGGAGACTACGCTCTCTTTGTAAGTGCAACAGGCAAAAACACAGATAGCAACATGAGCTCCTTTTTCAAAGTTGCAGAAAATTATGATTATGATATATTAAGAATTGTATCTCCATCCATAGATCCATTTTCAGGACCATTCAATTCAACAATAAAAATAATATCTTATCTGAATGTTACAAGCTTTAACTTAACAGAAAAAATCCCAATAAACTTTACAGTGAAAGATTCAGGTGGTGCAACAATTACAAACCAAGAAGAAAAAACGCATCTAACCTGGACAGATTTAACTAACAATGATGAAGTAACATACTCTGTTCAAGCACCATTAATAACACCTGAACTTTGGGAGCTAGGACAAGCAGTTATAAATTCAATACTTGGAGAATTCATAGAAGTAAAACCATGGTATCTGGCCGCCGATCCAAATCAAAATTCTAGACCAACAGCATTCACAGATAGTTCAAACATGGGAACAAGTGAAACAAATGCGTATGATGAAAACTTCGCAACATCGGCGTCACTTGACATCGATGCAAATGCAAACCCTACCTATGTTATTTATACAACCTTTAATATTTCGAGTATAAACGCTCAAAGCACACTAAATTCATTTGATATTATTTATGATGCTGCAACAACAGGAACCTTTGACCCAACACCAGATACGTGGTATTTAGAATATTCAATAAATGCAGGTGTAGGTTGGATTGTCTGTGACTCTGATACTGCAGCTTTATCAAGACAGAACGTAACATGTTCGCCATCATTTAGTTCTTGGACAGTGCAAGACTTTGCAGATAATTTTCAAGTAAGAACTGGTGGAGAAAAAAATGGTGGACCAGATGCAGTAACGCTGGAAGTATATGAAATCGTTGCAAAACTAGATTATACGCCTCCAAACGTGAAACCAAAACCACTGTCATGGGCAAAAAATCAAACATCAATATATGTGAATGATTCAGTAGCATTTAATTCAACATGGAACGACACCGACAGCTCACTAGGAAGCTGGTTGTTTTCATGGAATATCAGCGGAAACTGGGATAATGTAAGCTCCGGAATATTTAGCGGTGGAATAATTGCGACAACAACACAAACAGTAGATGTTGCTGCAGGAACAATTGTTGGCTGGAGATTTTATGCAAACGATACACAAGGAGCATGGAACTCAACACCTATACAATCATTCACAGTTCTTGGAGTTGACAGTAACCCGCCAAACATAGAGAATGAAAGCGTGACACCAACAATTGGTGTTTCAGGAACAGAATTTAACATTACAGTTGATGTTTTTGATGATCAGACAATACAAGATGTTTGGGCAGAAATATTGCTTTCAGATGGTTCAAAAACAAATTATTCAATGAATCCGTTGTTAGGAAATGAATATAGCTATACATATACGAGCATGTCCGGAGGAAATATCTCCTTTATTGTTCACGCAGCAGACGGAACAAATTTTGCAAGTTCATCAACAAGAACATTTTTTAATGTAACATCGCAAATTACAGTCTTAGGTTTATACTATAAAAAAGGGGATTCTGTTTTAATCACAGGAATAGGATTTTATCCAGGAGGTCAAGTATCAATTGATATAACTGATTCAACAGGAACATCCGCAGATAACTATCCTACAACAACTAATGCTGATGAAAACGGAAGTATAAGCACTAGTTGGAATATACCAACCGCTTCATCATTTATTTTTGGAAACTATACAATCAACGCAACAGATAACACACTGAGTTGGCTTGAAAATTCAACAGATGTTAAAGTAGTAATTAAATCGAGTAGTGCTACTGCATTGAACGATAACCCTGGAAGTGGAACTCCAAAAAGAGGCGTACAATCAGCGTTTGCAGAAATAAACAACTCAGACGATATTTACAAAAACATAATCTCAAGCGGTGGAGGAGAAGTATATCTCGAGACAAACTTTTCAGGTGTACTTCCTGTAGGTTATAATGTTTTATCAGCAATGTTTTACTTTGAACACTATGAAGTATCAACTGATGATGTTTATGTTCAATGGTATAACTCTAGCTCTTCAAGTTATGATACGATATGTATAATTCCAAATCAAGCAACAGAAGTATTTAGTTCTTGCGACTTGAGTGGTGTTGTTACCGATTCAAATTCTGTAAACAGCTTATCAATCAGATTATCAGATGATAATTTGGGTGTTAATGATGTGAATTGGTCAATGATAGACTTTGTTTATCTTGATATAACTTTTGAAGTGAGTTCTGCACTTGCAATAACTATAAATGAACCGCCATTTGATACAGCAATGTATATTTATCCAGATTCAAACAACCAAGCATGGGATGGAGGTGACACAACCAACCCTGCACCACCACTAGCAATAGTTACCGGAACAGAAGCAAGCAGTGTAGAATACAACAACATATCAATCTCTGATAATTCGCACTGGCACACACTTGTTACGTTAACTAATCAACATGCATATCAAAGCTTTAAATTCGTAATCTCGGATTCAATAGCAGATATTGCATCATTAGTTTTAACTCATGAAGGATACGCAACCAAGACAACTGCACCAGTAGAAGCTGATTCATACAAAATATTTTTCTGGAACTTTGTCACAGATGAATATCAGGAAATGGCAAGTGCTTCAGGATCATTATCAGATCAGATAACAACTGCAACAACAAGTGATGTTAGTGATTTTATAAATTCAACAACAGGGAATGTTTGGATTTTAGTGGAGGCAGATACTAAAACAACAGGTTCGGGCGGACAACAAGCAGATATGTGGACTGATTATATTAAACTTGAAGTAAATAAAATTCCTGTTCTTTCAGGAACAAGAGATATAAATGCAACAGTAACTGATGGAGATGGAGTTGCTTCTTGTAATTATTATTACACCTATGAAAATGGAACTCTTGCTTCAGAATATTTCGGAATGGAAAACCAATCAAACTTTATCTGGTTTAATACAAGTAATACTCTGGCTTACTCCGATGGATTATATTATTTATACATTAATTGTACTGATGTTCCAAGAACAAGTAAAGAAAACGCTTCAAGACTTGTAAGAATTGCAAATACACCACCAAAAGTTAGATTAGTTGCACCTCAAAATTACGTGAATACTTCTTATTCAAACATTAACTTTACATGGAATATCACTCAAAGCAGCAGTGGTATTCCAACCTGTAATCTAACCATAGATGGGGTTGATAGACTAACAGGAATTGCTTCTATAAGCGGTCAAAATACAACAAGGAATGTGAGTGTTTCTGATGGAACACATTTCTGGAACGTGACTTGTACCGATTCTGGAGGACAGGTAAATAGTAGTCTTACTTGGCAGTTCACTGTAGATACAACTGTTCCAGATATAGAATTAAACAACCCAACACCTGATTATAATACTAATGAAACAACTATAAATTTTTTATATACACCAAGTGATGCAAGCACAATTCTTAATTGTTCATTGATATTAAATGGAGAACTAAATCAAACAAACAAAACAATAACGAATGGAACACAGAATAATTTTATCTTATCAAATCTTGCACAAGGTGAATAT
>JAHIUF010000007.1 GCA_018817005.1 Nanobdellota archaeon | reverse complement strand
TAAGGAGGCAAAATTATGAAGCTATCAAAATTGGAAATTTTGAGCTATCATAAATCACAAGAGGTGAATTTATGAAGCTATCAAAAATGAGATTTTTGAGCTATCATAATTTTACGGAGGCAAAATTATGAAGCTATCAAAATTGGAAATTTTGAGCTATCATAAATCACAAGAGGTGAATTTATGAAGCTATCAAAAATGAGATTTTTGAGCTATCATAATTTTACGGAGGCAAAATTATGAAAGGGCAACAATTATTTGATTATAAAAAACTTCAAATCAATAAAGCTATTTTGAAAACTCATGGTGAAAAATTTGAAATAGTGGTTGACCCTGATTTAGCTATTGATTTTAAGAATGGTAAAATAAATGATGTTAGTGAGGTTTTAAAATCTGAAGAAATATTTATAGATGCTCAGAAAGGAGAACAAGCCTCAGAGTCTGAACTGCAAAATTGTTTTCAGACAAGTGATACTCTGAAAATTGCAGAGAAGATTTTAAATGAAGGCGAAATTCAACTAACAGCAGAATACCGTGAAAAATTAAGAGCAGAAAAAAAGAAGCGTATTGTGGAACTGATTCACAGAAATGCTATTGACCCGCGTACAGGCATTCCACATCCAGTTCAAAGAATTGAAAACGCTTTTGTAGAAGCAAAAATTCACATTGATGAATTTTTGAAAGCAGAAGATCAGGTTTCAGAAATTATAAAAAAAATGACTCCTATTCTTCCCATAAGATTTGCAACTAAGAAAATCCAGTTATTAATACACGGTGTTCATGCGGCAAAGCTTTATGGTAGAATTCAAAATTTGGGAAAAATTTTGAACGAACAATGGTTAAATGATGGTTCCTGGTCTGCAACAGTAGAAATACCTGCAGGCCTTCAAAACGAGTTCTTTGATGAACTAAACAAGGAAACACATGGAGATATAGAAATAAAAATAATAGAATAAAAGGTGAATATAAAATGAGTAAATTACTTGTAAAAGACAAAGATATTATAGTTCCAGGACAAGTAGTGGCAGAAGGTATGGATTACTTGCCAAGTCACGGAACTTACAGAAAAGATGATAGGATTATAGCTGACAGGCTTGCTCTTGTTATGATAGACGGTAAAGTGATAAAGTCACTTCCTTTAACAGGCGCTTATGTTCCTAAAAGAAATGATGTTGTTATCGGACGCGTAATGGATATTTTAATGAGCGGCTGGCGTATTGATATAAACAGTGCTTATTCGGCTGTTTTGCCATTGCAAGACGCGTCATTTGATTATATCAAAAAAGGAGATAACCTAACAAGATATTTTGATTTAGATGATTATGTTGTTACAAAAATAACAAATGTTACTTCTCAAAAACTTGTAGATGTTTCAATGAAAGCTCCTGGCTTAAAAAAACTTCAAGGTGGAAGAATAATTAAAGTTAACACTCATAAAGTTCCAAGAATTATTGGTAAGCAAGGAACAATGGTTTCAATGATAAAAGATGCTACTGGTTGTAGAATAACAGTTGGGCAAAATGGTCTTATTTGGCTTAATGGAGAACCAGAACAAGAAATTTTGGCTGTTAAAGCAATAAGAAAAGTTGAAGATGAAGCTCACATACAAGGTCTTACTGATAGAATAAAAGATTTTTTGGATAAAAACAAAATTTCTATGAAAGAAGAAAAAGTTGAAGAAAAACAAGATAAAGATGAGCAACTGAAAGAAGAAAATGTAGAGCAAAAACAAGATAAAGGTGAACAAAATGAGTTATAAAAAAAGACTGGACGGCAGAGGTTTTGATGAGACAAGACCTATTGAAGCAAAGGCCGGAGTCATTCACAAAGCAAATGGTTCAGGATACTTTAAGATAGGAAACACAGTTGCTTATGCAGCAGTTTATGGACCAAGAGAAATGTTTCCAAGATCCCAACAAAATCCTAAAAAAGGTGTTTTAAGATGTAATTATAACATGATGCCTTTTTCAGGTGCTGGTGACAGGGTTAGACCAGGTCCTAGCAGAAGATCAAAAGAGATATCTTATGTTACAGAGAAAGCTTTACTTCCTGTTGTAGATTTGTCTGATTATCCAAATGCAGTTGTAGATGTATTTATCGAACTTCCGCAAACAGATGCTGGCAGTAGGTGTGCAGGAATTTGTGCAGCTTCAATTGCTCTTGCTGATGCAGGAATTAGAATGAGGGATATGATTGCAGCTGTATCTGTTGGAAAAGTTGATGACAAGCTCGTTGTTGATTTAGACTATGCTGAAGAAGCTTATGAAGGTGGCGATGTAGCAGATATTCCTGTTGCAATGGTCCCAAGCACTGGTGAAATTACTTTACTTCAAGGTGATGGTCTAATTAAAAAAGAAGACTTAAAAAATGCTTTGGAGCTTGTAAAAAAACCTTTGCAGAAAATTGCTGAAATTCAGCGTAAGGCTCTGATTGAGAGTTATAATTTAGAATTGAAGGGGGATAAAAAATGAACGAGACATTCAAAAATCATGTTTATCAAGCACTTAATAAAGGATTAAGGCTCGATGGTCGGAAGAAAGAAGATTTTCGTGAGATAACAATTGAAACTGGTGTTATAAGTACTGCTGAAGGTTCAGCAAGAGTTAAATGTGGTGATACTGAAGTAATTGCTGGTATTAAATTATCTCTTGGCACACCTTACTCAGATACACCTAATGATGGTGTTTTATCAACTAACACTGAACTTTTACCTCTTTCAAACCCTGATTTTGAGGGTGGTCCTCCAAGGATTGATGCAATTGAGGTTGCAAGAGTTATTGATAGAGCGATAAGAGAAGGAAAAGCTATTGATACAAAGAAGCTTTGTGTTGAAAAAGGCGAAAAAGTTTGGATGGTTAACATGGATGTTTTACCAATTAACATGGATGGTAATTTAATTGATGTCGGCGCTCTTGCTTGTATTGCTGCTTTGAAAAACACTAAGTTTCCTGAAGTTGTTGATGGTAAAGTTGATTATAAACATTTATCAAAGAAATCTTTACCTGTTAATGCTTTACCTATTGAAATAACTGTTGTAAAGATTAAGGATAACTTTATTGTTGACCCTACTCAGACTGAAGAAAAAATTTTAGATTCAAGACTTACTGTTGGTGTGCTTGAAGATGAAACTATCTGTGCTTTACAGAAAGGTGGAGACCAACCTTTGACTCAGAAAGATGTTGATTTCATGGTGGATTTGGCTATCAAAAAAAGTAAAGAGCTTCGAAAGCTCTTGTGAGGTAAAAAATGGATATCACAATTGGAGAAGAAGAGTACACGAAATATGAGCGGGCCAGACTTATTGGTAGCAGGGCTTTACAATTGTCTATGGGCGCACCTTTTTTGATTAAACTAACTCCTAAAAAACTTGAAGAGTTAAAGTTTAACCCTGTGAATATTGCTAAAGAAGAATTTAAAGAAGGCGTTTTACCAATTACTATTAAGAGAATATTACCTCATCAGAGATGAATAATAAACTTTTGTTTGGTACTGCTGGAATTCCTATTTCAACGCTTGTTTATTCAACTATTAACGGTGTTGAAACAGTTAGGTCTTTAGGTCTTGATTGTATGGAATTAGAATTTGTTCGTGGTGTTAATATTTCTTCTGATAAGGCTCCTTTGATAAAGTCTGTTGCTGAGAAAAATAATGTTATTTTAACTTCTCATTGTCCATATTTTATTAATCTTAATGCTTTAGAGGAACAAAAAGTTTTTGCCAGTATAAAGAGGATTTTGGACTCGGCAAATATTACCAGGCTTTGTGGTGGTGTTAGCACTGTTTTTCACGCGGGTTATTATTTGAAGATGGAAAAATCAGTTGTTTATAATAATATTAAAAAGCGTGTTGGTGAAATTGTTGAAGCGTTAAAACAGGACGAGAATAATGTTTGGATTCGTCCGGAAACTACTGGTAAAAAGTCTCAATTTGCAGGTTTGAAAACTTTACTCTCTCTTTCTTCGGAGTTTGATAGAGTTATGCCTTGTATTGATTTTGCTCATATGCATGCTAGAACTGGTGGTTTGAATAATTCTTTTGAAGAGTTTTCTTCCATGCTTTCTCTTGTTGAGGATTTCTTTGGAAAAACAGGTTTGAAAAACATGCACATCCATATTTCTGGTATTAATTATTCTAGTAAGGGTGAGCGTAATCACTTGGTTTTGCAAGATAGTGATTTCAATTATGTTGAGTTACTTAAAGCTTTGAAAAATTTTGGTGCTTGTGGTGTTGTTATTTGTGAAAGTCCTAATATAGAAGTTGATGCTAAGCTTTTACAAACTACTTATCAAAGCTTATAATTGATTTTTAGAATTTAAAGAATTAATTAAGAATTAGTTTTACTTATTCTTTCTCTTCCTTTTTTCTTTTTTCATACGCTTTCTTTGCCATTTCCATCTCATTTGGCCTTTTTTCTTCCAGCGTCTTGAACTTCTTTTCATCTTGTTCTTTCTTCACAGCTCACGTGGCTGTTACCTTAACCTCCGTTATGTTACTTTGGAAAATTAGGCCGTTTATAAAACTTTTTAATTTATCGTGTTTCTTTTCGTCAATAACTTTATATAGTTGTAAGAACAATCATGTTCTTATGAGGTGGGTTTTATCGTCTTTTAATATTAAGAAGCGAGTTTTAATTTATATTTCTAATTTTTTGCAGTTTTTGATTTTAATTGCTTTGTTTTCATCTATTATTGCTGGTCGTTTAGATCTTTCTCTTCTTTCTTTTGCTTGTCTTTTGATTTCTTATCTTCCTTTTTTTATTAAGAAAAGGTATGGTTGGTTTTTACCTCCTGAGTTTGAATTGGCTTTCGTATTTTTTTTGTATGGTTCTTTTGTTCTTGGTGAGATGAGAAGTTTTTATTTTCGTTATCCTTGGTGGGATATTTTTTTGCATTCTTTTTCAGCAATAATGCTTGCTCTTATTGGTTTTATGCTTATTTATTCTCTTTATATAACTCACAAGGTTGTTTTTTCTCCTGTTTTTGCAGCTCTTTTTTGTTTTTGTTTTGCTTTAGCTCTTGGCGCGAGTTGGGAGATTTTTGAGTTTTCTGCGGATTCTTTTCTTGGTTTGAATATGCAAAAGAGCGGTCTTGCTGATACTATGTGTGATTTGATTGTCGATGCTGGTGGTGCTTTGATAGTTGCTGTTAGCGGTTATTTTTATCTTCGTGGTGGTGAGTCTTTGATTATTAATCGTATTGTAAAGAAGTTTGTTGATTTGAATAAGCATCGCTTTAAGAAAACAGACGATCTCATTTAATTACGTACTGTTTAGTGGTTAAAAAAGTAAAGCTTTATATTTGTTTTCTAATTCCCACTATGAATGATTAACGAATCCGACTATCAAGATGCATGTTTTAACCCTTATCTTCGACAAAATTTTTTAGATAAAATCAAAAAAGCCGGCGTTCCTGAATATGTTCAAAGAATAAGTTATTCTAAAAAACCATCACTAAGTCTTTTTGATATGAGTAATGCTTATATGACCACAAGACCATTGTTGTTTTCAAATACATTTCCAAGATTCAAATCTGAAATACAGGTTTATGAAAATGCTTTTGATACAATTTTTCATAAGTGTTTAAGTGATTTTATGTGCACTCTTGAAGACCACGAGTTTACTCATGCAAAACAATTCTTTTTTGGAATGACTGTTGAAAAATATTTTGGAATACCATTTAAAATATTATTTAACCTGGGACTTTTTCCAGATAAAAAAATTGCGAAAAAATATTTGTTTGACTTACAAAAAAAACCTGAGGCTGAGGCTTATAAAAACCAACTGGATAATATTTCAAGACGAAATTGTTCTTTGCAATACGCATTAAGCGTTGGTTTTAAGTACGCGAAATATTCTGGTATAAGTGCGGATGTTGAAGTTTTTGTCAAAAACAGTTTTGGTGAGTTAGAGAAGAAAATATTTGTTATAGATAAACAAGGTGATGAACAATGAGTCTTTTTAGAAAGAAAACAACTATTGGTGATATTGTTCGAAAAGATGAAAAAAAGAAGAAAAAACAAGCTAAGCAATCAAAGAAAGAATTAACGCAGAATATGACTGAGTATTTTAAAAAAGTTAAGTATTGGCCAGGTGATAAAGCTGGTTTTGAAGAGTATTTAGGTCACAAATTGGATTATATTAAAATAGCTGATGTTTATAAAATTAATATTTGTGTGTACCCTAGTGGACAATTTACTTGTTATGAATCTGGTTCAGATATTGGCTCAAATGCTTTGGGTCATAAATTGTATGATGAAAAAATTATCGGATTGGTTTATGCTCATTCACGGGGGGGTATCCCTGTTAAGCGGGCTGAAGAAACAATTGAAGTAATTAAAGGTGATATTCAATGACTGGTGTTTTTGGTAAATCAAAGATGAAAAAGTTGCTTGGGAAAGCTGAGAAAAAACAACAGGAAATAGAGAGTAAAAAATTGGCGGATGAAGAAAAGAAGATTAATGATTATTTCAAAAAGTTTATTGTGTGGCCTAAAGATAAGTCTTCTTTAGAGGAATTTTTAGGCTGTAAATTGGACTATGTTGATACTGGTGTTAATGATAAGGGTGTTATGTATCAAGTTAATTGGAAACAAATTGATTGCATGTATAGGCCTAAAGTTATGAGACATTTGTACGAACAAAAAGCTATTGGTATTATTGAAGTGCAAGTTCCTGTAGACTATTTTCGATATGGTGTTCCTGTTAAGCGGGCTGAAGAAAAAGTTGAAGAAAAAAAATAAATATTTTTTATTTGTTTGTTCTTAACATGTGTAGTGGTAGAAGTTGGTAGTGTTCTTTTTCTGCAAGGCTACTGTAGAAATTCCTGTCAACAAATTCATTTATTGATTCTCTTAAGTTTATTCCTTGAGGTTTGTCTTCTCTTAGAACTGATTGCTTTATTTGTGCAGGAATTTTTGTTGTTGGGTGCACATAAACACCTTCATAGCCGTATGTTCCTTCTGATGTACTTATTATTTGACGATTTTGTGTTATTGTTTGTTCGAATCGTCCATTATCTCCCCAGAAAGTAATTATGGTTTTGTTTGTTGGTTTGTTGTATGCAAAGCAGAATTCTCCTATTAGTGTTGGAATCGAATCATATTCTGTTGGCTGTGGGATTTGGTTTGTTCTCATATGGTTTTCACCTCTTTTTTTATACTTATGAACTTTCTAGTATTTAAATGTTTCGTTTTTTAATCACTTAACAGTAACAAAAAGGAAAACATTTAAAAAGAGCAAAACACTCTAACAAAATAATGGACAAAAAAGAAAAGCTTAAATATGGTGTTTTATGGACTATAATTACAGGATTAACCATTGGAACAGCGATAAATTTCTATTCAATGTATTATAAATTAAAAGAGCAAAAAGAAAACAACAATAAAATAGTTGTTCACACAATTTTAGAAGAACAAATAAAAAATACTAATCCAAAAGATTTACGGTATAGTCAGCTTGAAAAAGAACTAAGAATGAACAATTCAAACAGCAAAGATCTATACGAATTAGCATCAAAAGGAAATGAAGAAATTTTTAGAAAGTACAAAACGATACTGAAAAAAGCAGACCTGTACTTCATAAGAAAAATGGTATATCACCCGATACAGGCAAGGACGCTGATAAAAACATATGAAAAAAGGAACGGGGTAAACAAAAAATCTGGGAAAGTGGTTGGAAACGGCTTTTACTCATACGAGACCATCCACAACAAAAAAATAAAGATGACCTGTACAGAAGCAGCAATAATTGCAGCTGCAACATTAAAAGATGATGGTTACAGACCATTACTATTATTCATAAATCAAAAACAACCAAAAGGATTAAATGAAAAAGAACTTAAAAAATGGAAGCAAAACAATTATGACCACGTAGTTTTTTTATACAAACAAAACGATAAATATGGAAGTATTTGCGGAAATATAATTCTTGAAAACAAATTTTCAAACATAGAAACACTTGCAAGAGAAGTTGCAGAAATAAGCCAAATCACATATGGAAGTCATCACGTTATTGATTTAGACGAAACAGGAATTGACTGGTTAAATCACAAAAAATTTCCAAATATCTGGTCTATTCTAGAACCAAAAACACAAAAAAAATTAGAAAATTATAAATAACACCTTTCTTAAAAAAACATTATATGGAACTTTTAACATGGAATCATTTCAGAAGAGAAAATAATCTTTTAAGAAAAAAATTAGGTGTTGATGAAGGAAAAATATTTGACTTATACTTTTCAAATGGTTTTTTTATAGCACCAGATTCTTACAAGAATCGTTCAGAGCCAATATCCAAGATTCTCTTAAAAAGAAAAGTAGTTGATGTATTTCGAGGAAGTTTTCCAAAAATATCTGCTGTAATAAAAGAACTTTTTGAAGTAACAGAAGGATTTGACCCTTTAAACTGGGATAAGTTTACTTATGGACTAAAACTCGGCTATTTCTTTGCAGCAACAAGTTATTTATACGAAAAAAAACTTAGACCAGAACTAATAACTTTTCTTTACAGAAGAAAGCATGTAAGGCAAATTCATTATCGCTTTGAATATTACATAAAACAATTTTTGAACTTATTTGAAAAGTTTCATGAAGACAGAAAAAAAAATCTTTATGTTTTATTTAAATTCGCAATTGATTTAATTCATTATGTTTCGCCAAAAACAAAATTTCCAAAAGATTTCAGAAACTTAAAATCATTTTTAAAAATAATATCTGACCCGTTCATGTCGTTATATGGACACGCTTTTGAAGATGTGATGCAAGAAAAATTTAAACAAACAGGTCTTGATATACAAGATTATATCTTAGCTTGCAGCACTTCAAAAGTCGGAGAGAATGGTGTTTTAATTCCTTTGGATGAAGATGATGGTTTTAAGCGAAGTGCATCTTTTCATGCCGGAGGGTTAAGAGTTCCGGATTTCTTATTTATAACTGAATCAAGAATTTTTCCTGTTGACTTGAAAGTCACACTTCATAAAAATAATTATAATCAGGTGAGTGCAAATAATATTCGACAATTGTTTTCTTTATGCAAACGTGATTTATGCGTTATCTTTGACAAAATTACAATTGAAGGACACTTGATTGAGTCAGAAAAATTAAAACACAAGATAAAAAAATCTATAGACAATCCCATGCAAATTTTAAGTAAAGAATGTCAATTGTCAAAAATAGATATGACTTTAATTGCTACTCTTTGGCGTGAAGGAAGAGTTGTTGATCAAAATATACTTAAATCTATGGGTGTGAAGCATGGGAATTTAGGTATGATAACAAGTGTTTTTAATAATGCTCTGTCAAACAAGATAAGAGAATTATCTTGAATATGTTTTTATAACTTCCTTGGTGTTTATTGGAAGACATTCTTCCGGTTGAAATCCTAGTTTTTTTGCTATGTGAAATACTGTTTTTTCATTTTTTGCTTCTATCTCTAAAAATTCAGGTACAAACTCGTATTCATCAAGATACTTATCGAATTCGATGTGTGCATCGGAGAGCTCATAACTCGTTCGATGCTTTCTTATGGTAGCATATTCTTTGGCACCAAGAAGATCAAGAATTGTTCTTGCTGTTTCAAAGTCAGAAACCTTTACTTCATATTCATCTCTAGTTTTTACAGTGGTGTTTGGAATATATTTTTTTAGAGTGAGAAATGTCTCTTCACCTTCTTTTCTAAGTCTTAAAGTATCTTTGTTTTCAATTCCTTCAATCCTAAAAAAAAGCCCGTATATCTCGTTATCAAAGACTTTTTTAGCACCCATAGAAACGAGTTTTTCTTCAAGTTCTTCGCGGTTTATTTCTAAAATTTTTACTTCAATTTCTTTCATGGTAATTTTAGAAATGATTCTTTTTTTAATAAGTTATTGATTTTCACATATTTATTTGGCTTTGACATAGTCATAATATTATACACTATATACACAAAAAATATTTATATTCTGCTTGTTTTTTAATAATTTATGAGTGTTAAAAAAAAAGTTATTTATTCTTTTGTTTTGCTTTGTATAATAACTTCAGTTTTAGCAATCGAACCAGATTATTACGCAGATATAAAAATTGATGTTTCAAAAGACGGACTTGTTATGATTGAGGGAAATACAAATCATCCTTCGCTTTTAACACAAGATAATCCTGATTACACTTCTAAAAATGGCAGGTATTGGGTATTGAATATTTCTTTTCAGGAAGTGTTTTCAGATGCAATATTTATTCTTCATCTTCCAAAAAATGCTAATATAAACTACCTTAAAATTCCTAGAACAGGAAGAATAGAGCAAACTAAAAAAGGCATTTTAATAATTGGAACTTTGAAAAACCAGTCATTGTCAATTATTGTTCAATATCAGCTCATGCCTGTGCTGAGAGTCAATATACTTCCAGTATGTATTATTTTATTTTTGTTGTTAGCTATTATTTTTTTGATTTACTCCAAAATAAAAAGAAAATTTTTTTTATCTGAAAAAACAAAATCTATGACTGATAGACAAAAGTTAATATTCAAACTTGTAATAAAAAATAAAGGAAGAATAACCCAACGAGAACTGGAATTAAAAACAAAACTTCCTAAATCATCGCTTTCAAGGAATGTTGATTCATTAGAGAGAAAAGGATTTATTACGAAAGAGAACAATGGAATGACTAATATAATACATCTTAAACAGCAATGATCCTGTCTGTTCCGGGTTGTTCCGGGAAAAAATAATATGCTGTTCCGCTTTATTAGTGATTAAGAACCGCGTTTAAAGTTGTGGTTTTGGAGGTAATGAATATGAAAGAAAGAAAATTGTTTGCGTTGATGTTGATGGCTATATTTATAATATCTATTTCGCCATTGGCTCTAGCACAAGATAATGACACTGTTGAAGGTGAACTTGTAGCTCCTTCTGCTGAGATTGTTGAAGGTGAACTTGTAGCTCCTTCTGCTGAGATTGTTGAAGGTGAACTTGTAGCTCCTTCTGCTGAGATTGTTGAAGGTGAACTTGTAGCTC
>JAHIUF010000026.1 GCA_018817005.1 Nanobdellota archaeon | reverse complement strand
CAAACAATATGTTCAAGGAGTGCCTGAAGAGATTTATTCAAAGCTGGCAGTAGAACCAGTTCTTAGAACTTATGTTCTGAGCCTTATTGCAACTGAATTCGTTAATGATAAGCATTCTCTGTTTGAATTTTTTGATAGAACTTTTTACGCACATCAATACGCTGATTTAAACAAACTCCATCAGCTGCTTGAAAAAATTCTTGATTTGTTAGTTGAATGGGAATTTCTAAAAGATACAAAAACTGGGGGTGAATCTGCAAGCAAAAAAAACAAAGATAATACTGTCGAAGATGATTTCGTTTCAGCTGATAATTTTAATTCGATTTCAAGCAACACTTCAAGTTATGCTTTTAATCAAGCTTATGAGGCAACGATTCTCGGGAGAAGGGTTTCTGAGTTGTATCTTGATCCTTACACTGGAAATTTTATAATTAGTTGTCTTAGAAAAGCAACTGAAAAGAAAACAGACGAGAAAACAGAAAAACAAGCAGATGCATTTTCATATTTGCAAATGATTACCGGTTGTTTAGAGCTTCGACCACTTCTTAATGTTAAGATGTCTGAGCATGAAGAAGTGCAGGGTAAGTACTTGCAATTTGAAGGAGAACTTTTAAGCGACGAACCAACAATGTTTGATGAGAACTATGATGAGTTCTTAAAAACAGTAAAAACAGCTCTTTTTTTTCAGGATTGGATTAATGAGTTTGATGAAGAATATCTTTTTGAAACCTATGATGTAAGGCCTGGAGAGATAAATGCAAAAAGAGAGATTGCTGATTGGCTCTTATACAGTTCTGAAGAAATGGCGAGAATTCTGAAGCTTCAACCCTTGATAAATGATTTGATAAAGCTTCGCTTAAGGCTTAAATACGGTGCAAAAGAAGAGCTTTTGCCATTGTTGAAGTTGAAAGGTGTTGGTAGGGTTCGGGCAAGAAAGATGTATAATAACAAGCTTCAAAACTTAACAGATATTAAAATTGTTGATATTACAACCCTTGCGCAACTAATTGGGAATGGTGCTGCGATATCTGTAAAAAAACAGCTTGGTCAGGAGTTCGATCCTGCAAAGATAAAGGTTCGTGAGAACAAAAGAAAAGGACAGATAAGTCTGAAAGACTATGAAGCAAAACCTATGAAAAAGAAACCTTCTAAAAAGAAAAAACTTTGATGTGGCTATTTCTTGTCTTGAAATATTACTTTTTAAAGCAAACACTATACCTGTGAACATGCTTACTTTTTTGTTTATCAAAGGTGTGTAACTTTTTTGTTATTTGTAATTCTCCATTAAATATTTTTTTGAGTTTTTTTCCCAAGCTCATAGCGAACTTTTTACTGCTTAAATAAATGTCAACACCGTTTTTTAGTTCTTCTGTTTTCATAATGAATACTTCTTTTTTCATTATTTGTTCATCAACATAATTTATTATTTCTTGGTTTTTTGACCTGAGTTGAAGAACTGCTTCAAAATAACTGGATTTTTGTCTGGAGCAATTCGGACAAATTTTAATTCTTATCTTGTAGGGTACGTTAAAAATTTTATTTTTGTGTATAACTTCAAGTTCTCCATCATCTTTTGTTTTGGGAGCTGCTTTGAAATCTTTTATGTTATCATTTATTTCGACATTCGCTTTAATTTTATCTTCTGCAATTTTTAATACTGCTTCTTTTACATGGTTATATTTAATCCATCTACTCCTGTAGAAATATTTTTTACAAGGACACACCTCTATTGTGATTTTTTTAAAGTCAAATTCTATTTGTTTGTGTTCGTCACAAAAAGTTCCTTGGTCTATGTTTTTTCCGCATACCGGACAAAATCTTTTCATTTTTTCACAAATCTTTTAGTGTTTAAAAAGGTATTTGCAGAAAATATAAAAAAGAATAGTTTTTAGATTTCTTTTATGAAGGAAAAAGTTTTTTTTAAAAGCAGCAAAGGAAATAGTATTTGCGGTGTTTTGTCAAATCCCTCAAACAAATTGTTAAGTCCAATAATTATTCTCTGCCATGGGTTTCGAAGTAGCAAGGATAGTAACTCTTACAAGCTTTTTGAAGAGAAATTCAATGCTATGGGCGTTTCTACTTTTCGCTTTGATTTCTTTGGGCATGGTGAAAGTAGCGGTCTTTTTGAAGATGTGACTGTTTCAGAGGCTGTTGACAACACTTTGAAGGCAATTGATTTTTTGAAAGGTTTGGGTTATACAAAAATTGGTCTTATAGGTTCAAGTTTTGGGGGTTTAACTTCAATAATTACTGCAACCAAATGTAGAGACTTGTTTGCTTTAGGTTTACGTTGTCCTGTTTCTGATATGCTTGGTAAACTAATATTAGAGAGTGCTGATGAAACAATTAGTTCTTGGAAGAAAAAAGGTGTGATTGAATATAAAGGTGATTTTGGTTGGAAATTGAACTACTCTTTTTACGAGGATGCAAAGAAGTATGCTGGTTACAAGGATTTTAGTCAGATAAATATTCCGACAATAATTGTTCACGGCGAGAAAGATTTGTCTGTGCCTGTTGAGCAGAGTAAAAAGCTTTCGAAAATAATTCCTGGTTCAAAGCTTGTCTTATTTCCTTTTTCAGGTCATGGGTTTGAGCATCACAATGATTATGAGCGTGCAATCAATTTAATTGTTGATTTCTTTTTTGGAGTGATAAATAGAATGTGACGATAGTTATTGGATTGCTTTTCACATTCTATTGTCTAAAGGAAATTATTATCAGTCTAATTTTTAATTTCCTTTAGTAAAAATCGAAAAACCTTTTAAAGAAGTAATTTTTCCATAAAATTGATAATATGGCAGGAAAACAAATAAAAAAACCAACAACAACTTTGGGTAAGGTTTGGTATTTTATCTGGCATGATGATTCTATTGCTAGCTGGCTTGTGAATGTCGTCCTTGCTTTTGTCTTGATAAAATTTGTTGTATATCCTGGTCTTGGTTTGATTTTTGGAACTTCTTTTCCGGTTGTAGCTGTTGTTAGTAATAGTATGGAGCATGAAGGAAAATTTTATGATTGGTGGGCTTTGCATGAAGATTTTTATTTGAAAAATAATATTACTGACATTGATTTCTTACAATACTCTTTTTCTAATGGGTTTAATAAAGGAGATATAATGGTTCTTTTTGGTGTTAAACCTGAAAATGTTCAGGTTGGTGATGTGATTGTTTACAGAGCTAAAAAACCTTATCCAATAATTCATCGTGTTGTGAATATTAGACGGTCTGGTGAAACATTTTTTGAGACTAAGGGCGATAATAATCCTTATCCTATCAGAGATTTTGATCTTGATGAACAGAATGTTTTAGATAGTGATCTTCTTGGAAAAGCAGTTTTTAGGATTCCTTTTCTTGGATACATAAAAATTTGGTTTGTTGATTTAATGAAGCTGATTCACGTTTACAATATTTTTATTCCTTCTTAGAAATACAAAATATTTTTACCAAAAGATTTTTAAATAAATGCTCACCTTTTTCTTGATATGTTGTTTTGTCCGAAGTGTGGTTCTCTTCTCAAACCCAAAACTGAGAAAAATAAACAAATTCTTTATTGCAGTTGTGGTTTTACAAATAAAGAAATAAAAGATGCTAAAATAAAGGAAATTGTGAATAAAAAAGAGAGAGAAGTTGAAGTTGTTTCTGAAGAAGATCAAGATTCTATTCTGCCATTGACAAAAGCTGAATGCCCAAAATGCAAGCATAAAAAGGCTTATTACTGGCTTACTCAAACCAGAGCTGGTGATGAGCCTGAAACTAAGTTTTTTAAATGTGAAAAATGTAAAAATGTTTGGCGAGATTATAGTTAAAGGTTTCCTATAAAAATGACTGAAATTGATTATGATGAACTTACCAACGAAGATATGAAAGATATAAAAGTAACTTTTATTCCTAAAAAATGTCCTAAATGTGGAGACCTCATGGTTTGTAGAGAGCTTGGTGTTTGGGGTTATTACTGTGTTGAATGTATGTTTTGGTGGGGGACTTATGATCCTTACCCTAAAGTTTCTGGCGAGCCTAAGAAAAAAGATAAAAAGAAATAATTTTTTATAGAATGGTTTCTTGTTTATTATTTGATGATTGATGTTGAAAAACAGATTTGCAATGGTCTTTTAAAGATTGAAGTTAAACCAAACGCTAAAAAAACAGAGCTTCTTGGAGTTGATAAGGCTTCTGGTTCTTTGAAAGTTTCAGTTCATGCTCCTCCTGAAAATAATAAAGCCAACTTAGAGGTTGTTAAGTTTTTTTCAAGGCTTTTGAAAAGAAAGGTTGTAATAAAATGGGGTTTGACAAGTAAGAAAAAGATTCTTTTAGTTTATTGATTTTCGTAGTGTTCTACTTCTTCTTTGAAGAATTCAAGTTTTATCCCTGCTTTTTTAAACATTGCTTCTGATTCTGCCCCTGCATGATACTTTTTTTCACAGACAACCTTTTTTATGCTGCTGTTTATAATTAGCATCGCACAGGTTCTGCAAGGGGTCATTTTACAGTATAGGGTTGCGTCTTTTATTGATACTCCTTGTTTTGCTGCTTGGCATATCGCGTTTTGTTCTGCATGAACTGTTCGCACGCAGTGCTGTGAAATCTCACCATCTTCATGTATTACTTGTCTCATGTCGTGACCTACTTCATCGCAGTGTAAAAGTCCTTTTGGTGATCCGACATATCCTGTTGCTAGTATTTGTTTGTCTTTTGCTATAACACAACCACTTCTTCCCCTATTGCATGTTGCTCTTTTTGCAATGGTTCTTGTTACTTCCATAAAGTATTCATCCCAACTTGGTCTTTTATATTCTCCTTTTTTTAAATTTACGAGCATTTGTTCTATTCTTTTTTTGAAGTCTTTTTGTGTTTTATCGTTGGTGATTATCATATCTGCCTTTTCTTTGCATTTGTCAAATTCTCTGTATGATTCTTTTCCGCCGGTTGACTCTATTTTTTCTTTTTCTTTGAATTCTTTTAATGTTTGAGGATCATCTTCTCGCTTTCGTTTTCTCATTCTTTCAAATCGTTTTTTTTGTTTTGCTGTAACGAATACTAGTTTGAATTTTTCGCTTTTTTGTAATTCTTTTATTTCACCAATTGTTCCTATGGATGATACTACATAATCTTCTTCTTTTATTTTTTCAAGCGCTTTTCTGGCAAGAACTCCTGAACCATGTTTCTTTCTAAGTTCGTTTCCCAGTTTCATTAGGTTTTCTCTGGTTACAGGTTTTTTTTGCTTTCTTAATTCTTCTCTTAAAATATCTGATAATGATATGTGTTTGAATCCTCTTCTTTCCAAAAAGTTTGCAAGTGTATCTTTTCCTGAGCACACTTTTCCTGTAACTCCTATTATCATTTTGTTTGGTATTGTTTTTTTCTTTAAATAGCTTTAGAAAAGATACTATTCTAAAATAGTTATTTTTTATAACATAAATAAATATAAACTTTTAACAAACATCTTTTACTTGGGTGTATGTTATTTGGAACAATATTTGAATATTTTAAAAACAATTCTAAAAACAGGGGTTAGAAAGGAGAATCGAACAGGTATTGATACTATTGCTATTGCCGGTGTAATGTTTGAACATGATATGTCTGATGGTTTTCCGATTCTAACAACAAAAAGTGTTCCTTTCAAACTTGTTTCTTCCGAGCTTGAATTTTTTATTAAAGGAAAAACAGATAAGAAGTGGCTTCAAGATAGGAACAACCATATTTGGGATGAATGGTGCAATCCTCAAATCGTTCCTTATGGTCATGACGACGAAACCAAACAAAGAATGTTTGAAGAAAGAGATTTAGGCCCGATTTATGGTTTTCAATGGCGTCACTTCAATGCTTCTTACTTAGGTTTTGATTTTGATTATACAGGTTTTGGTGTTGACCAGTTAGAAAATGTTGTGAAAAAATTAAAAACCAATCCTAATGATAGACGAATGATTGTTTCTGCCTGGAATCCGTCATTTATTTCAGAAATGGCGCTTCCTCCCTGTCATTACGGTTTTCAAGTTACAGTCATTGATGACAAACTAAATCTTCTATGGAATCAAAGATCTGTTGACAGTGTTTTAGGCTTGCCTTTTAATATTGCAAGTTATGGATTGCTTCTTCACCTGCTTTCAAAAGAGAGCGGTTTTAAGGAAGGAAAATTAATTGGCTTTTTAGCAGACACACATATTTATGTGAATCACTTAGATGGTGTTGAAGAACAGCTTTCAAGAAAACCTCTTTCTTTGCCTTTGGTTGAAACAAAACCTTTCAATTCCATTTTTGATTGGAAATATATACACTCAAAAATTGTTGATTATAATCATCATCCAAGAATAAAATTCGAGATTGCAATATGAAAAACATAATATTAATTGCGGCTATTGCGGAGAACAATGTTATTGGTAAAGATGGAAAGCTTCCTTGGAATATACCAGAAGATCTTCAAAGATTTCAAGACTTAACTTCTGGTAACGCTGTTATTATGGGCAGAAAGACTTATGAATCTATCGGGAAACCTCTTAAAAATAGGTTTAATGTTGTTCTTTCTTCAAATAAGGATTATAATCCTTCTGGCGTTACTGTTTGCGGTTCTTTGGAAGAAGCAATATCTAAATGCGATTCTTATAATGATATTTATATTCTTGGCGGGTCAAAGGTTTATGAAACAGCGCTTCCTATAGCAAATAAGTTGGAATTAACAAAGATTTTTGCACCTTTTGAAGGTGATACTTTTTTCCCCACTATTAATTTCGATGAATGGGAAGAGACAAACATTTTTTCAGAAAGCTATTATTCATTTATAACTTATGTGAGGAAAACAAATGAAAAGAATTCTTGAAAGAATGGTCATGGTTGATGGTCCTGATTGTGCTGGTAAGGGTGTTGTTGTAGAGGGTCTTTCTGAGTGGGTTAAGCTTCAGGGTCAATCTGTTTTTGATGTTCGAGAGTTCATGAAAAAATACAAGGTTTATCCTGAATTTTCTGATTTTGAATCTTTTGATGCGCTTCTTACTTGTGAGCCTACTTATGCTTGGACTGGTCTTGGTCTTCGTGATGAAATGATGGCTCAAAATGGTCGTCCTTATTCTGCAAGGGAGATTGCTGAAGCGTTGTCGATTGACAGAGCTATTCTTTACAGGCGTTTACTTGCACCCGCAACATTATTTAATAAATGGGTTTTTCAAGAAAGAGGTAACATCACTTCTTTTGTTTATCAACCGATTCATGCAAAAGTTGATGGTGAAAATTTGTCTCTTAGAAAAATTAAATCTTTGCCTGGTAATAAATTAACTTTGAACTCTTATCCGCCAGGGCTTTTGCTTATTGCGATTTGTTCTGCAGAAACTGCTATGAAAAGAAAAAGTTCTCGAGAAAAGCAGGATAATTGTATTTATGAAACTAAAGAGTATCAAGAACTTTTTATAAACAGATATGAGAGTCGCTGGCTTAGAAGAATGTATGAATCGAGGGGAACTGTTGTTAAATACATAAATACTGATAATCCTTCAACAGAAGAAGACACTAAGGAAAAGGCTGTTTTGGCTTTTAAGGATTATTCTTTGAAATAAATCACTTTCAAGTGGTAAAAAAGAAAAAGTTTATAAATTTAATCTTATTCTTCGTCTAAATGGATAATGAAACTAAACAAAATCAATTAAATTATGGTGATTTCTTAAGAACAATTGATATTTCTATTGCCTCTCAAGGAAAAAGCGGACATATCAATTCCTCTGAAATAATCAAAGAAGAATTAACACAAACCCTTTTAGAACAAGCAAAAGCAAGGGGAGAAGGACTATTGCCAGAAACAATTGACAATGCAATAAAAAGCTACATGGCGAAAGAGTTCTCATTTGAATCGACCATTAGAAACAAAAAACCTCTCGGTGCAAACGTTTATGTGCATAGAGGAAAAATATTCAAACAATTCATTCTCCCATTAACTATCACTGCAGGAATAGTTCTTTCAGGAGTACAACTAACTGAATTTACAAATAAAAAACGGCTTGAGCAAAAAGAGATCTCTGTAGAAAATAATGTGGAATCTGCATATCTTTTATCTGAGTCTTTGAATGATGAAATAACAAAGATGGAAATGAACAATAAAAATATCTCGCCAATACCTGGACTTGCAAAAGAAGGAAAAGCTCTTCTAGAAAAAAACAGACCTTTTTTTAAACAATTTTGTTCGAATGGAACTGCTGATGATGATATAAACCCAGAAAATTATGAACTTGTTGACAAACAATTATTATTTGTTGTTAATGATCTCAGTGATGCAAATCAAAAAATTAACTTTATGAAAGAAACAGTGGGTGTTAGACAAGACTTAGACTACCTAATCAAAAACATTAGAGTTAGAACAACAGAAAACGCTTTCTTACAAAAAGCTGAACTTATATATAAACAAGGAATGCAAAATCTAGAACAAAAAGCACTTGAACAAGCAAAAACTAATGAAAAAGAATTACAAACAATACAAAACAACATTTCTGTTTTTAGTGATTTAAAATCACAACTTGAAGTACTTCACCAATCTGTAAATAACATTGCAAAAGAGCAAGAAGCAAAAAGGATTGCAAATGACTCATATACTTTAGGAACAAAAAGTGTAGAAACATTCAACACCAATGATTTGAAGACTTCTGTTAGTGAATTAAAAACTCTTGAATCTTCATTAAAACAACAATACACTCTAAGAATTGTCAGCAAACCAGGCATTAAAAGTGGTGTTGAGCGAACATACAGTGACGAACATGGAAGGCGAGTATCAGGCATATACCTCGTTGTTGAAGCGATAGACAAAAATAGTGGTGCTGCCATTCCTATGAAAATAAAAAATGAAGAAACCGGGCAAGTGGATGAAGTAAGAATGTGGGCTGAGAGAGTGCCACAAATATTCTACGAAGCTGTCAAAAGAGATAAGCTTGATGACGGCATAATACAGAATTCTGCACTTGGAACAAAAGAGCAAGGATATATGAATCCAACAATAACATTCAAAACACCTGACGACCAAAAGCTTAAGTTATCAGGTCAAATAACGAGGTGGTGAGAAAATGACAAGCGGAAGTACAATCAAAAATAAAATACAATTACAAATTGAAGATTTAAGTTTTAAAGAAAAAAATCTAAAATCTAATATTTATAACTGTGAAAAACAAATTGGGAATCTTTCATTAGAGCGGGAAAATATTTATTTAAAGCTTGCAGAGTTTTATCTACCTAGTTTAGATGCACACTTCATGACAGGAAGCCTAAAATTTGCAAGACAGGATGTTGAAAATGCTGTTCAAGACAAACAACGCGACCGAAAAAAATATGAAAATCAAATGCAAACAGCAATAGAACAAAGACGAGATTCGCAAAAAACACTTGATGAAGTAACAATACTACTTGAAAAAACAGTTACTGAAAGAGATAAGTTGAATTATATGATTAAAGATTTTCTTAAAGAAAGCAAGGCTTATAATGAATTAAATCAAAACATCGTAGAAAAAGAAACTGAATTAGAACACAACAAAGAGCGATCAGCACAAATAGATTCATGGTTACAAAAAGAAATTCCTGCTTTTAAAAATAACAAGATATTTCAATATTTACTCCAAAAAGGGTTTGGACAAACTAGCTATAAAAGTAAAGTTTTAATTGGAAAACTTGATGCAATAATTGCCGAAAAAACGAACTTTTTAGAATCAAAAAAGTTATATGACTTTTTATCATCATCATCAACAATTATAAACGAAAAAATAGAGTTAAGTGCTTTAGAATTATCTGAATTAACAGCAAAGAAGACTGAATTGCATAAACGTGTTGAATACGAATATGGTTTGACGCCAGTATTAAAAGAAGGTCAAAAACTTGCAGAGAAAAGAGAACAATTACTTTCAAATATAGAGAATGCGAATTCAGAATATGAATTTTACTCGCAAAAACGTAGTGAACTTGATAATAGCAAAGGCGCTTATTACAAGGAAGCAATTGATAAATTGAAAAAGTACTTGAAAGGAGATACAATTATTGAACTTCAAAAACTTGCCAAGAAATCAGAGTTACCTGAAGATGATGTAATGGTTGAAAGAATAGTCAGTATTGATGCTGAGATTGATGACTTAAAAGATAAATCAAAGATTTACATATTGCAAAGAAATGATATTAGCAAGCAACTTTCTAAAGTTGAAGAAATTGAATTAAAATTTTGTAAGAATGATTATGATTCATCAAGATCTAGATTTGACTCTGGTTTTAATATTGACGAATTGTTATTAGAAATACGTCTTGGTCATACAAATAGCAATAATTTTTGGAACACTATGAGCAATCATCAGCATTTTAAACCTGTACAAACTTATAGTTCACCAAGCAGCCATAGTTATGGTGGTGGAGGCATTGGCGGTGGCGGAAGCTTTGGCGGTGGCGGAAGCTTTGGTGGAGGTGGATTCTCCACAAGCGGCGGATTCTAGAAGTAATCTTCTTTTATTTTTTAATAATTAATTTTTATATTTAAATTAGGTATTTTTTTTAAGCAAGAATCTCTTAAACTTTCCAGAAATGCAAGTGTTGGGCTGTTTATGTTCTTCATTTTTTTATCAAGAATAATTGCTGCAGAAAATGGCATGAGTTCCCATACACAATTAATAGTTTCTATTTCTTTTGCAATGCTTAAAATTTCTTCTTTTCTAAAGATAAGCCCTGGCGTTATTATTGTTCGGAACACAACCTCAACATCTTCATCATAAGTTCTTATGAGTTCAAGGCTTTTTTTTAAGTCATCCATTACATCTTTACTTTGTTTGAAAAAGGTTTGTGATTTTGTGGTTTTTTCAAAGGTTTCTGTAAATGGCGCTTTTAAATCCATAATTATTTTATCAACTAATTTTTCCTCGAATAATTTTTTAAGGACAAGAGGTTTTGAACCATTCGTGTCAAGAATAGTTCTAAGTTTTATTTCTTTGCAGAATTTTAATATATCTATTAACGCAAGTTTTTGAAAGCAAGGTTCCCCGCCTGTTACAAGCACTCCTTCAACATTAGAGGTGTTGTTCATTATTTCTTTTTTTAGTTCTGAAAGGTCTCTTTCATGCTCAAACTTTGTTTCTATCCATTCAGGGGTATTGCAGTATAGACATCGAAAATCACAACCAGCAAAATATATTTTAAAGTATAGTCCTTTATCAAAGTCTACGCTGCCGACAGGCACAACTTCACTTATGAATGCTTGCATGAATAATTACCCCAACTTAATTTAGAAGTATATTGGGTTCTTTTTATTAAACTTATCTTTTTAAGAATGCTATTTCTCTGATTTGTTTTTCCTTGTTATGGTCTGTTTCAAGTGTTGCCCAAGAATTTTTTGGAATCATTTTTTTAAATTCTTTCCACGGTAGGTTTCCTTCTCCTAAGTGCATGTGCAAATCTATTGGTTTATTAACAAAACCATCACTAACATGAAACGCTTTTGGTTTGAGCGCTAAAAGTTCTTTTGCAAAAATTACCGGGTCTTTTTCAAACCCGCAAGCTGAAGCCGACGAGTGTCCAAAGTCAAGGCAGAAACCTGTTTTAGTTAGTTCCATAAGTTCTTTTATTTCGTTTTTTGTTCGTCCTAAAAAAGCGCCTGTTGTGATGTAAGGCATGTTTTCAATTAGAATTCTTTCATCATTAAAGTGGTTTACAACTTTTGCAAATGCTTCTGCACTGCAATTCTTTGTTTCTAAGAATTCCGGGTGAACAATTATGTGTCTGGAGTTTAGTTTGTTTGCAAGGTTTATTGAGAATTGCAATGATTCAACATTTTTTTTGAATTTTTTGGGATTGCAAAAATTTATTTTCCAGTCAAAATGAGGATTATGAATGGTTATTGGAATACCATATTTTTCTAATTCTTTATAATCATATCCTTTTACAGCAGTTATTTCTATAAAATCTGCGTAGTCTATAATTTTTTGTATGTATGCAATGCTTTCAGGGTATAATTTTATGCCGACTTTCATTTTACATCTAGAACTATCTTATTTTGCTATATGAATGAGAAACTTACTCTTCTTCCTCTTCTGAACAAAAAAATGATGTCAATGATTTACTGTTTTTCTTTGCTTCGTAGCTTATATCTTTTGTCATTTGGAAACACTGAAATTTCTTTCTTTAAATCTTTTAGATGTCATCCTTTATAAAGATGATTAACATGTAAACTATAAACCTAAAAACGTATTATGAAAACCTTTTTTTCTAAAGCTATATTTGTGAAATATGTTCTGCTATAAACAAAATTTAAAAAGCTTAAGAGGAGAACTTTTTTTATTTGTTTATTTAGTGTTACGACGAGAACTTTTTTTAAACCATCACTCTTTTTTAAGGCTCATAATTGAGTTTTTTGCTTCGCTTAGAACCTCTCCAGTTCTAGCATCAATTTTTATGCTGATAATGTGAAGCGTGTGAGTGACGAGGGTTAAATTGTATAATTCACATTCCAAATTTTGTAAGATTACAATTGTTTTATTTATTTTTTCCGCAGAGTATTTTTTTTCTACAAGTTTTTCACTGATATTTATTGCTTTTTCAAGATTGATTTTGACGTTTTTTAAATCTAACTTTTGAATTTTTGTTTCTGGTTTTTTAAAGACCTCTTCATGAGAACTCATAGAAACTGTTTTTCCAACTTCAAAAACTACAACTTGGTCGTTGTCAGGATTGTAAAATCCTATTTGCCAGTCGCTTTGAATCTTGTCAACCATGGTGAATGCGTGGGCAAGGTAAATGTTTGGATGTTCTTTTAATAGTTCTTTATATTCTTTAGAACCTTTTATTTTATCTATTGCTTTGGAAATTAACATTTAATAAAAAAAGAAAAAAGAATATTATTTAATCTTTTTGGTTTAAAAAATCTAAAAGATTATTGGT
>JAHIUF010000025.1 GCA_018817005.1 Nanobdellota archaeon | reverse complement strand
TATCTTATCGGCACTTCTTTTATCTTGTATCCTTTTTTCAAAACTTTGGCAGTTATCTCCGGACAAAATTCGAAGCGTTTGCATTTCAAGTTTATATTTTTTAAAACTTCTGTTTTGAAAATCTTGTAACAAGTTGATTCATCAGTAATCTTTGCATCATACAAAATATTTACCAGAAAAGTAAGGATTGTTGTTCCATACCAATTTAGAACATATAGTTTTTCATTTTTGTGATGTTTTATTCGTCTAGAGCCATAAACAATTTTTGTTTCATCTTTTAATATTGGCTCCAAAAGTCTCGGATAATCTCTCGGGTCATACTCTAAGTCTGCATCTTGAATTAAAACGATATTGCCTGTAACTCTTTTCAAGCCTGTTCTTATTGCAAAACCTTTACCAACATTTTTAGAGTTTGTTACTAAATGAATGTTTTTGTGCTTTTTGATTTTTTCTTTTACAATTGAAACTGTGTTGTCAGTTGATCCATCATCAACAATAATTATTTCTTTTTTTATTTGTTTTAGTTTCACATTCAAAACTTTGTCAAGAAGTTTAGAAATGGTTTGTTCTTCATTATAGCAAGGAATAATGATTGATAATATGGTCATTTTTTTAGAAAAAACCTCTTTATTTTTAAATCTACTTTTTTAAAAACAAAAAACTATTAAAACAAACAAATTCTTCGAAAAATAATAGGGGGTTTTCATGTTTAAAAAAATATTTGAAAAAATTAAAACTTTTGGTCTGCTTATATCAAAAGTTGTAAACTTTGTACTTTTAAGTGTTGTTTATTTAACAGGGGTTTTTTTAACATCTGTTGTTGGTAAATTGTTTGGGAAAAAGTTTTTGGATTGTAATAAAAAGAACAACTCTTCTTACTGGGAGAATTATGAGATGCCAAAGAAAAATCTTGAAAGGCATTATCGAATGTTTTAGGTGAAAAAATGATTGTATTGGGAATATCTTGTTTTTATCATGATGCCGCTGCGTGCATTGTAAAGGATGGTATTGTTGTTGCAGCAGTAGATGAAGAAAGATTTTCTCGAAAAAAGCATGATAATAGTTTTCCCAAAGACGCTATAAATTATTGTTTAAAAGAAGCAGGTGTTTCTTTTGACAAAGTTGATTATATTGGTTTTTACGAAAGACCAATTGTTAAGTTTGAAAGGGTTTTGTCATCTATGATTCAAACATTTCCAAAGTCATGGTTTGTTTTTGCAACTGCTCTTCCTTCATGGTTTTTGGAAAAGCTTCGAATTCCTTCAATTCTTAAAAAAAAGTTTAAGTATGATGGTGAAGTTGTTTTTGTTGAGCATCACTTAGCTCATGCAGCTTCAGCATTTTTGCCCTCGCCTTTCAATGAGGCTGCAATCCTTACAATCGATGGAGTGGGTGAATGGGCAACTGCAACATATGGTGTTGGCAAAGAAAACAACATACAACTATCAAAGCAGATTAGTTTTCCGCATTCACTTGGTCTTCTTTACAGCGCAATAACTGCTCATATTGGCTTTAAGGTCAACAACGACGAATACAAAATCATGGGTCTTGCACCTTATGGAAAACCAACAATGATTGAGAAGCTTAAAAAAGTGATTTCTGTAAAAGAAGATGGTAGTTTTGAACTTGACTTGAGTTATTTCACGTTTCACTACAAAAACAAGATGCTTTCAAAAAAGTTTTCAAAAGAATTTGGTCCTGCAAGAAAGAAAAAAACACCCATCGCCAAAAGAGACAAAGATTTAGCTGCAAGTCTTCAAAAGCTCACAGAGGAAATTCTCTTAAAAATGACTAAGCATATTCATAAGGAAACAAAAAAAGAAAATCTTTGTATTGCAGGTGGTGTCGCATTGAACAGTGTTGCAAACGGACTTATAGAACGAGAGTCAGGTTTCAAAAAGATTTTCATCCAACCATCCGCAGGCGACAGTGGAGGAGCAATGGGTGTCGCACTTTACATTTACAACACCTTACTTGACAAAAAAAGAAAATATGTTTTAAGAAATCCATTTTTAGGACCAGGATATTCAAAAGAAGAGATAAAAGAGTTTTTAACAAAAAATAATATTGAGTTCAAGGAATATAAAGCACAAGAGCTTTTGAAAAAAACAGCAAAGCTAATTTATCAAAACAAGATTGTTGGTTGGTTTCAAGGACGAATGGAGTGGGGTCCAAGAGCACTTGGGGCCAGAAGCATTCTTGCAAATGCCTGCAATCCAAAAATGAAAGATATTTTGAACAAAAAAGTAAAGCATCGAGAAGAATTCAGACCGTTTGCACCTGTATGTCCTATTGAAGACGCTTCAGAATATTTTGAAATAATGGATGAAACACCATTCATGCTCAAAGTCTGTTATGTGAAAAAAGATAAGCAAAAATTAATCCCTGCAGTAACTCACATTGATGAAACTGCAAGACTACAAACAATCAGACGTGAAGTTAATTCCAAATATTATGATTTATTAAAAGAATTTAAAAAGCTCTCCGGAGTACCAGTTATTGTAAACACATCATTTAACATTATGGGGGAGCCAATAGTCTTAACGCCCAAAGATGCATATAATTGTTTTAAAGGCACAGGAATAGACTGTTTGGTGATGGATAATTTTTTGATTGAAAAATAGGACTAGGGGGTTTTGGTTATGGCAAAGAAAAAAAGAAGCAGATTCTACTTGCTAAAAGATTTATGGGCATTCATGAAAGAAAATAAGAAATGGTGGCTCTTGCCATTAATAATCATGCTAATATTAACAGCACTACTAATAATACTAGGACAAAGCACACCGGTAAGCCCGTTTATATACCCGCTGATATGAACAGGATATTAAAAAACAAACATGAAAAAAACAAAAAAAATATTGTCATTTGTAGATAGCCAGAATGATTGCGGCGCAGCACTATTTTCAGATGATGAATTAGTTTGTGCTGTAAATGAGGAAAGAATTGTAAGACAAAAGCTTGTCGGAGGATTTCCAACAAAATCTATAAATGAAGCATTAAGGAATGAAAGCATTAACAGAAAAGAGATTGAAAAAATTGTTGTCGGCGGAATATTAACACCCCC
>JAHIUF010000024.1 GCA_018817005.1 Nanobdellota archaeon | reverse complement strand
TAAATTCTTTATCAAAGCTCGTTGGTTTCCTCATTTTTTCTTATTGTTTTTTGAAAATAATTCTAATTCCATTGCAGCCATTCTATCTTTCAAATTTTCAACTTCTTTTTTTAATCCATCCATATTTTTTACCCCCTCGATAAAAATATTTCAAGAGTTTTCCCTATAAATATATTGTTGGGTGGGAATATTAAATAACGAAAAATGATGTTAGGAAAAATTGTTTTGTAAAGGTTATGCCTCTAACGTTTCCTTTGCAAATCTGTTAATTTTAATATATATAGTATTATATATGTAAAAATAGCTATGACTATCACTTGCTTAATTGAACCACTTAGAAGCGATCCAATTCCATATATTATTACAATTAATATGAACCAGAATCTACTAGTTTTATCACTAAGAGGATTTATCAAAAAAGTTTTTTTAAAATCATTCATCATTGTTTTCATTTTCTTCTTTGTTCTAGTTCTATTGTTTCAGACTCTTCAGGAAACTCTTCATCTATACTTTTCTTTATTTCTTTGATGTCATAAACTAAATCATCTACTGCTATGAATAGGTTTGTGAAGCTTTTGGCTGTCCAGCCAATGTTTTCTAGTATTTTGTTTTCTTGTTTCATTATTTACCACCACCGTTCTTAATTTTTATTCGAGAATTTTATGACAATTAGTGCACATTACTATGTTATCAATAACTAATACTTCAGGAGTTACCTGTGTTCCTCTTCCATATCCTTGTTCATGATGTGGAGAACATTTTTCTTGTAGAGTCTTCACTTTACTATCAAACTTTTTTTGAAGTTTTTTATATTCTGATTGATTATTCATTTCTTACCAATCCTTTTTAGTTTGAAATCTTTTGTATCAATGATGTTTGCTTTGATCTTTGAAATCTCTACATAATTAGATGCTGTAATTATTATTTGATTCTTTGTCCTTTCCAATTCTTGAAGTAATATTTTTACTTTGTCTCTTGAGAGTCTTTCTATTAAGTTGTCTATTAAGAAGCATTTATGAATGGGTGTTTGTGTTATGCCAATAAGAGATAACATTATTTTTTCTGATGCTGCACTACTTGCTTTTAGTTGTTCTAAACTCCAGATATGGTCTGATTGTTTTTCAATAGAGTTTAAGACAGTGGTTTTTCCTGAAGCATTTGAACCAACTATTATGTTTAGTCCGGGTGCAAATTCTAGTTCTGCTTCTTCAATGATTCCTTCATCTTTGATTTTTATATTTCCAATCATTGGTACTATTTTGATTTCTTCTTCTATGTTCATCTAATCATCCTCCTCATAATTTTTTTTAAGTTCTTCTTTTTAAAAATTTTAAAATTAGTAAAAATTATTATTAATAATGTTGCAATAACTATTGCTATCTTACCAATTATATTTGCGAATTGAGACTCGGTCATGGTTGATAAAACCATTCCTCCTAAAGCAATTGAACTAGCTAAGCTTAATGCTTCTGAATTAGTAGTTTTTCTTTTCATCCAATAACACCTAAAATTCTTAATATTAACAGTACTGCTATAATGCTTGCAAAAAATGTTAGTATTATTGCACTCCTAAGTCTTTTTGACCGCTGGTTATTAGTCAGTATTATTTCATCTCCAAAATACATTTTCCCCAATGTTGCAGTGATTGTGTTCTTCTTTTTTCTTAATTCTTTTTTGCAATTATTACAAATTAAAACTTTATACTTTAGATTTAAAGGTCTTATTAGCTCTCCTTTCATAACCCACTCTTTTTGCTCGTGTAAACAACTACTTTGTAAATCTTTGACTTTATAGTCAAATTCTTCTCTTAGTTTTTCATAATCAGTTTTCATTTTCGGTCATTCGTAATGAATGTATTATAATTAGCCATAAGACTGAAATTATTATTACAACCCATGAACTTTTAGTACTAGTATGATTATATGTTCGTATGAACATTATTATTGATGAAATTACAAACAAGCTTAATGGGAAAATATAACTAAACTTTGTTGGTTTCATTTTATTCATATATCGTCTTTAACTTTGTCCCAGTCTACAAAAGTTCCTTCTCGCCTTATCTTCCAAATTTTTCTAATTAATTTTTGTTCTTCAAAATATTCATCAATTATTTCTAAAAGTTCTATTACTGTCTGGAATTCAGACCATTGTGGAATAAATAATTTTAAGTCTTTCTTGTTTCTGTTTATGCGGTTTTTTAAAAAAATTATTTTCTGTTCATAGTCTATTTTATCTATAAGCTTATTTTTTAAGTCTTGTTTAAGTCTTTTAATTTCTTCAAGACAATTGTCTATTTCTTCAAGACAATCTTTTTTTGTTCTTGTTATTCCATGATGATCATCAAAAGGGTTTTTAAGTAGTTCTTTCTTTTTCTTGTAATATTTTTCAATTAGTTTTTCTGATTTGGTTTTCATTGTATTAGTTGTATTAAAACTATGATTAAGTTTACAAGAAGGACCAACCCAGCAATTAATACAATTGTTAATCCTATTTGTTCAATTAGTCTTTCTATTCTCATTTTCTAACCTAAATATCTTAAGTCATCTTTTTTGAATTCAACTTTGTTCTTTCCTGTTGGAAATTTAAAATCTTCATTAACTTCACAATATAGTAACATTCGATATTCTTGAATTGCTTCTTTAAGACTAGTGTATCCTTTCATGATTAATCCTCCCAAAAAACGAGAAATTAAAGTGATTTATATATTTTCTGTTTTTAATTAGAAATTATAATTATTATAATAAATTATTTAAATCCTTAATAGTTTCTTAAAATTATGGAAAAATTTTTAAAGAACCAAATTCAAGACATAGAAGAGGTGAAAAACTTGAAAAAAGTTCTCATAGCAACACTATACGACGCAGACGCAGTATTACTAGCATCAAACAGACTATCAGCCGACAGACTAATATTACTAATAGACGAAAAACCAGACAAAAAACAAGAAGCAAGCCTAAAACTAATACAAGAATCACTAGGAAGAGTCATAGACGTCAAAACAGTCAAAATATCAGAATACGACGTAGTAGCAGTAGCAACCAAAAGCGTAGAAATAATAGACGCACAACCAAAAGAAGACACAATATACATAAACATCACATCAGGAAGAAAAACACAAGCAATAGGACTACTATACGCAGCACACGCAAGAAGCATGAAAGTAAAAAAAATAGCTTACAACCCAGAAGACAAAGGACCAGTAATATACCTGCCAAAACTAGCATACAACCTAACAGAAAGCCAAAGAAAAGTCTTAGAACACATAAAAGAAGGAGACTTCAAAACACACAAAGAACTAACAGACAAAATGACAGGACTATCACCAGCAATGGTATACAAGAATATTAAAGACTTGCAAGACTTATATTTAATAGAAATAGAAGAAGGGTTTAAGTTGACAGATGCGGGGAGGATAATGCTGTTATGAAAACTGCAATAAAACTTTTTGAGGATAAAAAAATACGTACAGAATGGGATTCTAAAAGTGAAAAATGGTATTTTTCAATAATTGACATAGTGGCAATCCTGACAGAAAGCCCGAATCCAAGAAAATATTGGAGTGTTCTGAAAACAAGATTAAAACAGGAAGGAAGCCAGTTGGCTACAAATTGTAGTCAACTGAAAATGTTAGCATCTGACGGTAAATATTACAAAACAGATGTTGCAGACACAGAACAATTATTACGACTCATACAATCAGTTCCTTCAAAGAAAGCCGAACCATTCAAACTTTGGCTTGCAAGAGTTGGAAAAGAAAGAATTGACGAGACCGAAGATCCAGAATTAAGCATTGACAGGGCGATGAAGACTTATTTACAAAAAGGCTATTCTAAAGATTGGATAAACCAAAGATTAAAAACTATAGAAGTTCGAAAAGAATTAACAGATGAATGGAACAGAGTTGGAATTATAAAACAAGAAGACTATTCAATCTTAACAAATGAAATTACTAAGGCATGGGCTGGAAAAACCGTTAAAGAATACAAACAATTCAAAAATTTGAAGAAAGAAAATCTTCGCGACAATATGACTAATTTAGAATTAGTATTAAATATGCTGGCAGAAGCAACCACAAAAGAATTCTCAGAAAAAGAAGATCCCAAGACTTTCACCCATAGCAAGAAGATTGCAAAGAAAGGCGGAAAAGTTGCTGGAAATACTCGAAAAGATATTGAAAAACAATTAGGAGAAACAATTGTAAGCAAAAAGAATGCTAAAGAAATGCAATACAAAGACAAGAAAAGAATAGAAACATTATAAACACAGAAGAAACACTACACGTAGGCGACTACATGGAAAGAGACATCGCAGGAGCCAAAAAACTAGGAATAAAAACCGCATGGGCAAAGTATGGACATAATAAACTAGGGGAAAAAGTTGATGCTCATCATATATTAAAGAGATTTGAAGACTTAGTAGAGGTTATAAAATGCGATTCAGAGAACGGATGAGGTCATCATAAAATGGTAATTGCAGATATATTTCATAGAATACATTTAGTTGAGAAGTGGGGAACTGGAATTGGAAAGATTAAATCTTTAGAACCAAATGTTAAGTTTGAAACATTTGCAGGATTCTTTTCAACAACTTTTAAAAGAAAAGACGATATGAAAAATGCATCTGTAAATGCATCTGTAAATGCATCTGTAAAATTAAGTGATTTACAAAATAAAATTTTAAAGGAAATAGAAAAAGATGATAATTCAACTTATGATAACTTAACTAAAATACTTGAAAAAGATAGAAGTACTATTATGAGAAATATTTCAAAATTAAAAGAGCTTGGTTTATTAAAAAGAGTGGGTTCAGACAAAGGAGGATACTGGGAATTAGTTGAAAGATGAAAGAAATGAAGAAGAGTATAGAGAGTATAGGGTTTAAGGTGGAATAATGGCGCTTCCAATTAACATAAAACAATTGCTTGAATCAAATCTTGTAGAAAAAGAAAGATTAGAACTAAAAGAAGGTTTTAATCCAGAAGCCATATTACAAACGATTTGCGCATTTGCTAATGATTTCAATAATTGGGGTGGAGGATACATCATTATAGGAGTTAAAAATAATAAAGAACTCAAAGGAATACTTAAATCAGAAGTTGATTCAATTATGAAAAAACTTATTGAATTATCAAACAAGATTCAACCAACATATTATCCAGTTGTAGAACACTTTGAATACAAGAACAAACAACTATTAGTATTGTATTGTCCTGGAGGATCTGTAAGACCTTATAAATCACCTAAAAGCTTAAAAAAAGGTGCAGAATATAAATACTATATCCGACATGCAACATCATCAGTAATGGCAAATCATGAAGAAGAAAAAGAACTTATTGGCATGTCAAACCAAATTCCTTTTGATGATAGAATAAATCAAACTGCAGAATTAAATGATATAGATATGACCTTAGTTAAAAAGTATCTTGAAACAATACATTTGGACTTTTCAGGTTTAGATGAAAAAGAGATTTATAAAAGTTTAAATCTTATTGAAGGACCAAATGAATATCTTAAACCTAAAAATATTGGCTTGTTAATGTTTAATAATTATCCTAAAAAATTTATAAAAACTCCTTGGATTGAAACAACAATATTTTTTGATGAAGTAGGTGATAAATTTGAAGAAAAGATATTTGATGGAAATATCATTTCACAAATAAAAGATTCATTACAATATATAAAAACAAAAGTAATTAGTGAAAGAGTGCAAAAAATAGAAGGGCAAGCAGAAGCAAAAAGATATTTTTCTTATCCGTATTCGGCAATTGAAGAAGCAGTTGTTAATGCAGTATATCATAAAAGTTATGAAATTGATGCACCTATAGAAATAAGAGTTGAATTAAATAGAATAGATATTATAAGCTATCCTGGACCTTTACCTCCACTTAATAAAAATAATCTTAATAATAGTATAGTTATCTCAAAAAGATATAGAAACAGACGAATTGGAGAATTTCTAAAAGAATACAAATTAACTGAAGGGAAAAATACTGGATTTAGAAAGATTAGAGTTGCATTAAAAAATAACGGGTCTTTAGAGCCAGAATTTATTACAGATGATGAAAGAGTTCAATTTATTACTAGAATATTTATCCATCCTGATTTTAAACATAAACCTAATGGCGGATTAAATGGCGGATTAAATGGCGGATTAAATGAGGGATTAAAATCATTATTAAATTATGTAATCAAGCATCCAGATTCACAAGCAAAAGAGATTAAAAAGGGGTTGAATAGACCAATTGACACAGTAGATAAACAAATAAAACAATTAATTGATAAGAACCTTATTGAAAGAAGAGGAAGCAAGAAAACTGGCGGATATTATATGAAATGATACTGTAAATGGTGGTCAATGATGAATCAACCCACTAAAGAACTAAAATACTTGGAGAAAATCAAGAACGATATAGATGAACGTCTATATGATCTTTTAGTTGTGCATCTTGTTGGTCATCATGAGAAGGTTAGAAAGAGTGGCCATAATAAAGAAAAATTTGTAACTTTACTTGAGAAAGCTATTGCTATCATAATTCTGCGGAAAGATATAATCATCTGATATTTTGTGCTTGTAATAAGCAGTATTCACAAATTCTTTTATTTTATATAGTTATTCTTTCATCTTTTAAAAAATAGTTTATTTCTAATAGTTGTTATTTAGAAAAAGTTAAATAGTTGTAGTTAATTTAATAATATCATGTCATTAGAAGATATTCGTAAACGTATTGTTGCTTTTCGTGAAGCTCGTGATTGGGGTCAATTTCATAATGCTAAGGATTTGGCTGTTTCTCTTTCTTTAGAGGCTTCTGAGGTTCTTGAATTATTTCAATGGAAAAAGTCTTTAGAGGAAATTGAACAAACTGTAAAAGACAAAAAAGAACAACTTTCTGAAGAGGTTGCTGATGTTTTGCTTTACCTGATAAACTTGTGTGATGTTGCAGACATAGATTTAGAAGAAGCTGCTCTAAGTAAATTAGACAAGAACGAAAATAAATATCCTATTAATAAAGCCAAAAGTAATGCTAAAAAATATAACGAGTTTAAAGAATGATTGACCGACAAATTATTTATGATGCTTCTCAAAATAATTTTTTTCAAGATGTTAGACTTAACAAGTTGGCAGATATTATGAAAACTAATTTTGAGGAAAATAGTGGTCATAGTGTTTCTAATTCAGAATTTAATTCTTGGTCAACAACAGGTGAGAAAATTAAGAATCTTATTGAGTCTGCAGAATTAGATGACATTCATATTTCCTTTGAATACCAAGTTCCTTATACTCAAAAAAGAATTGATTGTTTGCTTTTTGGGAAAAATTCTTCTGAAAAAGGAATTGTCGTTCATATTGAATTAAAACAATGGCAAAAAGTTGAACCTTTAGATACAGAAGGAAATTTTGTTGAAACTTATACGGGAGGTGGAAATCGTAAAGTTGCTCATCCATCTCAACAAGTTGAAGGTTATCATAATTATTTAGTTGGGTTTGTTGAAGTTTTTGAAGAAGAATTAGATTTGATTGGTTGTTCTTATTGTCCTAATTATAGTAAACAAGTTGGTGAAGGTCTTTTTAATCCTAGTTATGCTTCAATTTTAGAAAAATATCCTATTTATACTCATGATGACGTCCAAAAACTTGCAGACAGATTAAAAGACTTATTATCTAAAGGTGATGGTTTTAGTATTTTTAATAAATTCATGCAATCGCCTGTCAAACCTTCAAAAAAACTTTTAGAATCTGCATCTCATATAATTCAAGATCAATCTGATTTTTCTCTTTTAAATGATCAAATTTATGCTAAAAATGTCATCATGGATAAAATTAAGAAAGCTGATAAATTTGGTCAAAAGAGTGTTATTATTGTCAAAGGAGGACCTGGAACTGGAAAAACTGTTATTGCACTTCATTTATTGGCTGAACTTGCCAAAAAACAAAAATCTGTTTTTTTCTCTTCAAAATCTAAACCCTTGATTGAAGCAATTAAATATAAAGTAGATAGAAAAGAATCTAAATTGTTATTTGCATCACTAAGTCCTTTCATTCCTTCAAGAACTAAAGAAAATGAATTAGATGTTTTAATTATAGACGAAGCTCACAGAATTGGAAACTCATCAAATAATCAATTTACTAAACCAGCAGATAGAACTGATATGCCTCAAATCGAACAATTAATCAGATGTTCAAAAACCGCAGTATTCTTTATCGATGATAAACAAGTAATTAGATATTTGGAAGTTGGGAACTCTGATTTAATTAAAGAAACAGCAAATAAATATGGTTGTGAAGTACGAGAGGTATCTTTAGTTTCACAATTTAGGTGTAATGGTTCTGATAATTATCTTGATTGGTTAGAATCAATGTTAGGACATTCTAACGAAACCAGAACACTAACAAGAAATGATAATTTCGATTTTAAAATATTAAATTCACCAGCTGAATTATATTATTTAATTAATCAGAAAAATTCTGAACCAAAAAAAACTGCTCGAATAGTTGCAGGATTTTGCTGGCCATGGTCAAAAAAACTAGATGAACATGGTGAATTAGTAAAAGATGTCAAAATTGGAGACTTTGGCATGCCTTGGGAAACTCATGGAGATATAAAACCTCCAGAAGGATATGTTAAATGGTATGAATGGGCTTACAAACCAGAAGGTATAAAACAAGTCGGATGTATTTATACAGCTCAAGGATTCGAATTTGATTATGTCGGGGTAATATTGGGTAATGATTTAAAATATGATTCAGAAAATGATTGTTTAGTTGGAAACGTTGAAGGAACTTGTGATCCAATATTAAAAAGAAGCAAACCAAAATTTGATGAATATGTAAAGAATATTTATAGAGTTTTAATGTCTAGAGGAATGAAAGGTTGTTATGTTTATTTTGTAGATAAAGAAGTTGAGAGTTACTTTAGAAATCATCTTAATCTATGATTATTCATTTCTTGAATGAGTTTTCTACCATGTTTTGAATCAAAGTCAATAAATTGCATTTCATCTTTAGTAACCTTTCTAAACTGTTTGAGTCTCAAATCCACAGTATAACCTTGAAAGACTAAAAGTTCTTTTAAAACCATTCATTTTGTTATGGAAATTTGTTTTATAACTTCTTCCCAGCTTTTTCCGTAATATTTTCGATTGTGAAGTTTATTTTGATATCTTCAAGATACTATTTTAATTTATATATGTTTCCACTATATTTATAAATATTTCTTATTTTTCCAAGTAGTATTATAGCTAAAAATGGAAAAACCAATAAATTTATATACTAAATCTTCAATTATTAGTATTATGGGACACAAGAGGTTTGATCGTTCAGAGATTTACAGTCAAATTTCTTCTTTTCTTAAGACTGGTTCTTACAATAAGCATCAAATAGCGGAAGCTACAAAAATTAATTGGGAAACCGTCAGCAAAGCTTTAGAATCCTTAGAGGCGGGTAACTTTGTAAAAAAAGATGGCAATAAATACTCTTTAAAGGCAGAGTTTTATTCTAATCCTAATGCGCTATTGGGTTTGCCTGTTACCAAAGAACAAGAAACTTTGTTTTATGAACTCTTGAAACGAGTCAAAGAATTATCAACGAAAACTCTTAACAGAACTTTCCTACAAAAAATATTAATTTCAATAATAAAAAAAGAAGAATTATCAATTCCTTACGGTTGGTATTTGTTTGGTCAATGCTGTGTTTCAAAACTTGAATTTGACAATGATTATAAATCTATTACAATCCATGATAAAGCAATCCTCCAAACTTTAAAAGAGTTTGATAAATATGAAAATACAGATCAATTGATGGAAGCACATTACAAAGAGGAGGATAATGATTTATACTTAACTAAGCTTTCAATAAATAAGATTCTTAAAGAAAAGTTCACAGAACAAACCTTGGACATCTTAGAGTTACAAATAAAAAACATAATTTTCAAATTCTCTGAAACTGAAGAAAACAAGGATTTATTCATATACATAAATGGTTTTTATTCAATATTTGTAAGATTACTAAAACTGTCTATAGAAGAGTTGGAATCCATAAGACTGGAAATATATGATGCTTTCAAATCTGTTTGGGAATTAATAGGCACCTATGATTTGTACAATGATACAAAGAAATCCTTTAATACAGATACGAAAATATATTATGATGTGAGAAAAGAGTCTTTGCTTGAATTAGCGGATTTTTACCTATTCGCTTTAAAGGAGCATTGTCCGCCATTTTCAAAATTGGACCCAAAGCTTCAAAAGCTTAGAGATGCTCTGGCAGTACGATTTCAATAAGATCTTTGAACTCAACAAAATCTTTAATATTTCTAGTTGTAAGAAAAAATGCATCTGCTTTCATTGCCAACACCACATGCAAAGCATCTTGCCAATTACCAGGTGATAACTTCTTGGCTTTATCAACATCTTCTTTCTCTTTAGTAACATGAATTTTTTGAGATTCTTTCATTTCAGATAATAACTCAACTAATTTTTTATCATTTCCAACAGTTTTCTTAAACTCTTCAAAAACCCAATCAGAAGTAACTAGGACAAATTTATCATTCATCACCTTATTAAAGAAATCCCATGCAAAATCATCAAAGTCACGATATTTGGCTTTTCTTCCTTCAAATGCATCTCTGTAAACACAGGTGTCACAGTAAACTTTAGTCATTTAATATTAAAATAAAGTTTGGAAATTGAAGACGAAAAATGGGCGTTGTTCATAATAGTTGCTTTTGTGAGTAACTTGAGCAAAGCTTTTATGCTTTGTGAAAGTTTTTCTAAGTTGTAAGTGATTATTTGCCATGCGAATTCTCGTTTTTTCATGTGTGCTT
>JAHIUF010000023.1 GCA_018817005.1 Nanobdellota archaeon | reverse complement strand
AGATAAAAACCCTTATATTTCTAAAGCAGGAATTATCTCGTCATTTTATCTTCTTTTCAAGCATTTGGTTTTAGGTTTAGGAACCCCGCAGGTTTTAGAGTTTGTTCTAAAACCTGAACTCTATGAGAATATGAATAAATTAGTGATTATTTCAAAGAAACTTTTTTTATCTTTTAGAATACTTTGTTCTTGTGAATTATCATTTTTTTATACGAATAAAGATTTTTCTAAAAATATTTCTGTCTTAAAACAAAATTTATCTTAAGAAAGGCTTTTATAACTCTTTTAATTTCTGTTTTTTCATGCTTGAAAAAAAAGATATATCAAAATTGATATTTACAGACATAAGAACTCCTAAATTTTCTGATGAAAAAGAAATTTTCTCAGAGTTTCCGCCCGGAGGAATAATTCTTTTTCATGGTTATCAGTATCCTGGAATTAATATTGTTGAAGAACAATTGGATTCCAAACAAAATATTAAAAGTTTAATTTATAAATTGAAAAAAGAATTTGATAACCCGTTGATTGGTGTTGATTTTGAAGGGGGTAAATCAGTTAAAAGACTTCAATCTGTTTTATCTGTTGATAGTCCAAGTGCCAGGGAATTATTTTTAGAGTATATTAAAGGAAAACAAAAAGATGTTTGTTCTTATCTTAAGAAAACAGCAATAGAAATAAAGTCTTTGGGTTTTGATTTTATTAATGGTCCTGTTTGTGATTTACCACCAACATATTCGAATTGTTATACTATTTCTGCTTTAGACAGAGCTTTTGGATCAACTGATGATTACTTGGATGTTTCAAATATTATTAAAGATTATATTGAAATATTTACATCTCAAGGAATTTCTTGTATTGCTAAACATTTTCCAGGTTATGGCGCAGTTAAATGCTCTTCTGACGCACATTCACATAGTCCAACATTAGATGCTGTTAGTGAACAAGAACTTTTGGTTTTTAAATCAGCTGTTCAAGCAGGTGCACTGGGTTTGATGACATCTCATGTTTTATTCAAAAACTTATCTGATGATATTGTGACTTTTAGCAAAAATGCAGTTTTGAAGTTGAGAGAAAAAATATCTTATAACGGGCTAATATTCACTGATGATTTAACATTAATGACCACAGGTCTTTTAAATGGCAGTAATTATTATTCATCAAAACAAATTTTGGACAACACAAATAAACATACTGACGAAAATATTTCAAGACTGATTGATAATGCTTGGAAATCTCTAAATGCAGGCCACATAATCATTGCAAGACAGGTTGGTGATACTAAGAGAATTTATTTAGGCATAATAAATAATATTTATGAAAAATTAAGTTCTGATTCCTCAAAAATCAAACAATTGTTAAATGTTTATGATAAAGTCAAATTAAAATCATCATAAGTTATATAAAATGAGAACTCTTCTTTTTCTTTTAGCATGATTTTTTTGAAAACACTTTTATTTTTTATAATTTCAGGATATCTTTTTGTTCTAGCGTCTTATCTTCTTGTTAGAATTTTTTGTTTTAAAAAACATAGTCTAAAAACAAGTTCTTTTATTCTATTATTTTTGGGAATTTTATTCTTCTTGTTTCCTTTCTTAATTGAACTATTGCTTTTTTTAAGATTTTCAAAAACACTTTTTTTATTATCAATTATTTTTACAGCCATATTGTTCTTATTTTATATTATTAAGTCTTTTTTTATGATTTTTCGTATTGTCAAATTTAAATTAGAAGAAACAAATTTCAAAACATCATCTGTTTCTGTGATAATTCCTGTTCACGGAAAAACCGCTTTTGTTAAAAACTCTGTAGAGTCAATTTTAAGAAGCGATTATTTGATAAAAGAAATTCTTATTGTTTTTGATGAACCACATGATCCTGCAATAAAATTATTAAGAAAACATTTTGGTTCTAAATTAAAATTTGTTAAAAATCTTGGAAAAGGTAAATGGTCTGCTTTAAACACAGGTGTGCAAAATGCAAATGGAGAAATAATTGTGTTTGTGGATTCAGACACGATAATTTGTCAGGATGCGATTTCAAGACTTGTCAATCATTTTTCAAGCAGTGAAATTTCTGCTGTTGCGGGTAATATAATTCCTATGAAAAAAGATCTTTTTTCAACTGTTTTGAAAAAAGAGTATCTTTTGAATTTTTTAGAGAGACGAATTATCCCTTCGAAAAACATGAAATCACTTATTGCCGGAAACATTGGTGCTTTTAGAAAAAGTGTTTTTTCAAAAATTAATTTTACAGGAGAAACACTTTGTGAAGATTTTGATTTTTCATTAAGATTTCAAGAAGCAGGTTTTAAATCTGTTGTTGAACCAAAAGCATATGCATTTGATAACACACCTTCTTCTTTTAAGCTTTTTTTAAAACAAAGAAATAGGTGGTATAGGGGTGTGTTTCAGGTATTATCAAAAAACAGATTTTCACCTTGGCTTTATATAAATCTGAAACTTTTGCCTGTCATTTCACAAATGATTTTTTTATGGCTTTTAGTTTTCTCAATTCTTACAGGAAAAAGTTTTTTATTTATTTTTTCAATAAGTCTTTTTTTAGTTCATTTGTTCATAATCATTGTTTTTGGCAGAAAATTTTCAAGCCAACAATCCTTATTTAAAGAATTTTTATCTTTCATAATGTTTTTTGTTTACTTTTATTTTTTGAATTTTTTAATGATTATAATCGCCATTGAAGAATTTTCAAAATTTAAGGTTTCATGGGAGAGAATATGAAAAAAATAATTCAAAAAATAGTAATTAAAAGTAATAACATAAAACTATTTCATGAATTAAACAAAAAAATTTATTTTTTTGGATTAAAAATTTTTATCAAGATTTTTAGTAAACTTCCCTTAGTTTCTTCTATTTATCTGAGAAGAAGTATGTTAAAAAAAGAGATAGTTCCCGGTAGTAGTGATGTGGACTTGGCAATAATTATTCAAGATACTGATTTAGAACAAGAAAAATTATTTATGAAGCGGTTCTTAAAAAAGTATTTTTTGCTGAAAAAAATATTTCCTTTTCTTGGAGAGGTTGTTATTCTTTCAAAATCTGAGATAAAGCGTTGGTTGAAACATGGCGGTTCACATTCAAATGAAGCTTTGGAAACTTGGAAGTTGCTTTTTGGTAAGAAGGTTATTTTTGGAAATCCAAAAAAGAATCTGAAGAGTGAATTTTCAAGAGCAATGACCATATATCTTCATTTTCTTTTAAAAGAATATTTAACTAATGATTTGGATAAAAATTATTGTCGTAATATCTATAAATATTATGAAGAAATCATAAAACATTTAGAGGCTTGTGGCTGGAAAAAAACTTCTGATTTTAAATTGTTGGATAAAGATTTTAAAAAATTAAAACAGAATAATTTTTTCTCAAAAGAAAGCGAGGAATTCATTCTTCGAACACTTTGTATTTTTGTTAAACCTTTCAAAAAAACAGCTGAAAAAGTTTTGAAGGGTTTTAAGCCACAAAAAAAGATGGAACATTTTAATTTATGTTTTGATTATCCGCAGGGGAAATTTTTGTTGGAAAAAATGGTTCCTTTTTTTAAGGAATCTCATTTAAAACTTTCTTCTTTTGTTGATGACTTTATGTTTTCTTCAGCAGGCTATTCTCGTTACAAGTATCGCTTTGATGTTATTTTAAAAAATGATTTGTCTTTTGAAGATTTAAACTTATTTTTTAAAGGCCTTAAATTTTTGTATCAGAAACATAAAAAGTTTTTGGTTCTTGATTACTGGGACTCTTTTAAACCAGTTCAAGTTTTACCTTTAGAAGCATTTAATTTTAACTTAGTTTATGCTCATGGTTGGCCTTCTTTGGAGTTATTTTATCTTGAAAAATATGGTTATTCTTTTTATAATAAAAAAAGGGATTTTAGAAGCTTAAAAAAACTCTTTGACATTAGTGGCTTTAAAGCAGACATTTCTTTTTTTCCAGCCTATCATCGTATGCTTGCACAAAGTAAAAATAAAAAAACCAGATTATTACTTGAAGATTTATTTTTTGGTTACATTCATTTTTCCAATGCTTTACAAACACATTCTAATATTAAACTAAGAAGAAATCTTGAGAAGCTTTATTTTGAAATGTACGATGTATTTTGTAATTTTTATTCTCAGATAAAAAAAGATTTATGATTTCCATACTTCAACGATTCTTTTAATAAGTGATTTTGTTCTTGTGCAAGGAAGCATACAGATTTCTTTACATTGTTTTGATAATGGAATTATTTCTTTTCTTTGTTTCAATAATTTTTTTATTGAATCTACTTGTATGTTTCCAAGAGTTGGTAATTTAGAGCAGGAATAAGTTGTTCCATCAGGAAATACATATAAGCGGTTTTTAAGGTTGCAAGGATTTTTTTTAATAGTCTCTTCAGGTTGAAAATAATATTTTTTTAAGTTTTTTAGTTCTTTTATGCTGTTTTGTATTCTCGGGCCATTTCTTTTAAGCATTATTAGCCTGTCCACCACTTGATTAAATCTTTCTTCATCCTCTTTTTTGAAAAGAAGACTGCTTATGAGTTTATTATTTGGATTGTAAGATAATCCCAAAAAAGTCACGCTATTTAAAGAATTTTGTTTTGCAAACTCTAATATTTTGGACAGTTCAAAATAATTTTTTTTTGTTATAACTGTGTTGATTAATAGTTTTGTTTTATGTTTAATTTGTTTTAAGTTTTCTATCGCTTCTTTTATTTTTTTTAATGAAATAATGTTTTTTTTACTGACTGCAAAACTTTTATTCTTAAATTGAGCTTTCATATCAGTATTGTTTTCCATAACTGGTTGAAAAACTATGTTATCACAATCATTTTTTTCAGCTAATTCTAAAATTTTTATCATGTTTTTGAAATTAGAGTTCATTATTGTAAAATTAATTCCAATACTTGGTTTTTTTTTTCTGTATAGTTTTATTAATTTTATACTGTCTATAATGTTATTATAACTATCATTACTTCCCCTAATATTATTATGAATTTTTTCTGTTCCATCTAGAGAAAATGTAATTTGTGTTATGCCAGAATTAACAATTCTTTTGGCTAATTCTTTTTTTATGTTTAATCCGTTGGTAATAAGAGATATTTGTTTAACTTTATTTGTGGAATATTTTATTAGTTCAAAAATATCTTTTCTTAAAAGCGGTTCTCCTCCTGAAAAAATAACATGATTGATGCCCATTTCACTAATTTCATCAATTGATTTTTTTATTTCATTAGTTGTTAATTCGTCACTTAATTTTTTTGGAGGATGTTTTCTAATATCACACATAACACATTTTAAATTGCATCTGTTAGTTAGAGTGAAATATGCGTGGTCTGGAATTGATATTGGTTTGTTTAGAATTTTAGAAATATAAAGATTCATTTGTTTTTTGATTGTTAATAGTTCTTGTTTTATTTCATCAGTCATTTTTTTAAATATAATTTACAATATTTAGTAAAAATATTTTTTATTGATTCTAATTCTGGTTTAGAAAAACAAGCTTGAAGACAAGTGTGTTTACATTGTTTTATTTCTTTTCTTGCTTTTT
>JAHIUF010000022.1 GCA_018817005.1 Nanobdellota archaeon | reverse complement strand
TGATTATATAAATTTTATTGTTAGTGAAATTTATGTCCAAAAATCTTTTGATTTTTGATTATATAAATTTTATTGTTAGTGAAATTTATGTCCAAAAATCTTTTGATTTTTGATTATATAAATTTTATTGTTAGTGAAATTTATGTCCAAAAATCTTTTGATTTTTGATTATATAAATTTTACTCTAATGGCACTTGACTCCAAAGACTCCACTCGTTCGTTGGTGAATATGCACCCACAATGTAGTTTGGTGGTGCTTGATATCCAAAGTGTGCTTGATGTACTTGGTTGAATCTTTGCCCTGTGGGTAGACTATAAACTGGACTTCCAAAGTAGCTTAATGAATCTGCTAATGCTGTTTGAAAGTTAAAGCTTCCTCCTTCTACAACAAAGTCTTTGTAACCCTCTTTTTCCAGCATTTGAACGAATTCTTTTATTGGTGCATTTCCTCTTCCTGGTGTTAAGTGTTCATCATCGTATCCAAAGTTGTCTGCGATGTGAAAATGTCCAAGAACTCCTGCTTTGTGTAATTTCTTTATTTCACTCATTGCCCATTTGTTGAATCGGTTGTCAAATTCTTTATCATTTTCGCCTTCTTTTCTCTCCATGTGTTGTCTCCAAAGGTTTAAGTGTCCAATGTCTATTGTTGATTTTATATGTTGTTGTGCAAGTTTTTCAGCTTCATCTTTGCCTTTGCTTGGAGTAAGTCTTTTTATCATTTCTTTTCGTCCTTCTTCAACGAGTGTTCTTATTTCTTCTGGGTGTCCTCCATACATTGCTGCTCGCCAGTTTTCAGGTGCAACATATAATGGGTCTTTTAAAGTATCTCTGTGCTGATCATATTTGTGCATTGCGTGAAGTCCTGCTTCAGCTAAGGTTTTTGCTGATTCTTTCAATCCGTATTTACTAATTGTTGTTACGTGTTTCATATCTTCTTGTGCTTGTGAAGCTTGTACATCTGCTGATGCTGATGCTTCATGAACATATTTCATCTGATCCTTTTCTTCTTTTATGCTTCTTTTTAATAATTCACTTGGAAGTTCTTCATCCGGAGTTATTAATTGTGCAGCTGCACCCATATAAGAAGGATATCTTTTTTGCATTATTTGCCATTTGTTCTTTTCAGGCATGCCTTCTTCAAGACTTTCATAAAAGTTTAATGCTTCTCTTAGTTTGCTTAATGAGAATTTGTGCGACTCATATCTTTGGGCGTGGTAGAGTGAGCTTCCTTTTGCCTGGAGAACTTTATTCATGATTTGTGTTTTAAAGAACATCTCTTCAGGTGTAAGACTTTGATCTGGGTGTCTTTTATTCCACTCATTAGCTTTGTTTTCGAAATGTGAAAAATTTCTTTTTTCAGTTTCAAACTTTGTTCCTTCACTATTCCACACAGGTACTCTTTCGAATACGTCTTCAGAATGATTAATATCAAATTCCCAGTCTTGTTTTATGGCGTTTCCTTTGACATCAACCCAATCGTTTGTTTCTATCTTGTTTCCGTTATCATCAGTTGTTCCAACAAGTTTTTTCCCAACAACTTTTTCGTATGTTTCTGCTGTGTGAAATTTTGGTTCAAAAAAATCTTGATCTTTTCTTATTCCTTGAATATTACCTGTTCTATCATCAACAATCATCATTGGTGCTTTTTTGGATTCTTCTTCAAAGCCTGAAAATTTTACTTCACCATTATTCCATTTTTGTTCTGATATTGGTCTTTGCCATTCTCCTGTGTGAACAACTATTGCGCCGCCAGTTGTTGCTTCTGCTGCAAAATCTATAGCTTTTTTTAACTCTTTAAAGGTGTGATATCTTGCTTGTGGGTTGAATCCTTCTTGAGTCATTCCTCCAAGTCCTTCGAGGTTTACTGATGCGTGTGTGGTTGTTTTTACTTCGTTTATGTCTGCAAGGTCTCTCATGTCCATTCTTTCTTTTGAATCAAATGATTCTGGTGTGAATGCTTGCTGACTTCCTTTGCCTGCTCCTGAAAATACAAATTCAACTTTTCCGGCACCCTCTCTGATTTTTGCATTTAATGATTGTAATTGGTGTTGCATAATACTTGCACCTGTTCCGAGCTCTTGAGGTCCAAGGTTAGTTATAGGTTTTTCATCTACTCGTATTGGATCTTCGATTAATTCTTCTTTTGTGACTCTTCCTCTGTCAAGTGCGTGATAATATCCGCCTGAGTTAAACATCATTTTTTTTTTCTTAATTTTTTTCTTTTTTTAAGGATTATAGTCTGCTTGGTGCATATTTTTGGATATTTGTTTGATTATTTGTTGTGAACGACCAATATACCCGAATGAATCTTTTTCTTCAACAATACTTTGATTCACTTCAAAACCCATTATTTTTTCTTTTTGTCGCTCAAGTTGTTCTTGTTCTTGTCTGGTTAAGTATCCGCCTCGTTCAACTTTTTCAAGTGTTGTTTTTAATTCGTTATAAACATTATAATTGCTTGCCTGATAAATATTTTCAACTCTTTGTTGTAGTTCTTCAATTGGCGCGCCGTAAGGTTTTTCTTTTTGGCTACTTATTATCTCTTCTTTTTTAATTTCTTCTTCTAAACTTTCAATTTCTTCTTGCAGACTTCTTTCGTTTTTTCCAGTTGCTTTTTTTTGTTTTCTTTCTTCAATTATTTCTTTTTCTTCTTCTATTGCGAGATCTTCTATGTTTGCTTTAAGAATTTCTTCTGCTTCTTTTATCTCTTTTTTTTTATTCTCTTCAATTACTTTTAGTTCTTCTTCTTTTTTCTTTTTAAGCTCTTGAAGTCTTTTTATTCTTTCTTCTTTATTAATCATGTGATATTACCAAGTTATCATCTTGTGAGCTTTTTTATAATTTTTATATGTTAACCACAGATTTACATTTGCTGTTTTTGCAGCTTTTTTTCGATCACTTTTACTTGGCACGTATTCTTTTTCTTTTTTTTCAAAATTAAATAGTCCTGTTGGTCCAAGAGCTCCAAATATTTCTCCGAACCCTTTAAAGATCGATATGAATGGGTCTAATGCTCCAAAGTTTATTTTTTTCTTTTTTGGCTCTTCTATTTTGTCTTTTGTGATTTTTAATTCTTCACCTGCTTCTTTTAAATACGCTTCCAGTTCATCTCCAAGTGCTTCCATCGCGGCTTTTACTGATCCATCAAGCATGCCGTAGAGTTCCATTGTTTCTTCATCTCTATATGATTTGTATTTTTGTATCTCTTCTTTTGTCCATGCATATGATCTTAGTGTTGCAATAACTCTTCCAACATGGATTGGTCCTTTATGTGCGTATTGATCTTGTTGAAAACTCATATCTGGTCTTGTTCTAAATTCAAATGTCGCAAGTATTACTGGGTGAATTTTTTTAACAGAAGGTTTTTTTGCGAGTATTTCTATTTCTATCATTGATGTTTCAAATGCGTTTATAATATCAGGGCTTTCTATGTGTTTTTCTTTCATTTGCAGTCTTCGTATATTTCTAAGATGTGGTTTTATCCAAGCCATGTACATCTTTATTGTATCCCAGTGTTGGCGTAAATATTTTAGCTGGAATCTTCTTCTGTCTTCAAGTTCTTTTTCTGTTTTGATTTTCCAATTTACATATGCAAATAATTTTCTTCGAAGAACATTTTTTACTTGTTTATTATATTTCATGTCATCTATTACAGAATCTAAATCTTCTGTTTTATATACATGTGTGTTGAAGAACAAGTCTGGTAGTATTGTGAATCCTACTTGCTGAGCAAGTCCATATACAGAACTTGGGTTTTTGGATGCTCCTTCTACAAGGTCTACGTATAATCCTTTTAGGGTGACATCTGCGCTTTTTGATTTTTCCCAGTTTTGATATATTTCAAGTCTTTCATCGATGATTCTTAGTTCTCTTACAAGTTGGAAAAGATCTTTTATCATTTTTCCAATTGCAGCCATGTATTGTGATACTCTATCTTGTTGTATTGAAAGTCTTTGCTGTGCTGCACCCCAGAACGCGCTTTGTTCTGATGCTGAGAACACATCCGTGATTTTGTCGATGTATTGGTATGATTGGTCTCTTCGTAATTGGCTTAATATCCAATAATATGTTTCTTCGATAGATAAGTTGAATGCTTCAACCATTAATCTGTATCTTTTAACTGGTTCTGGATATCCTGTTGGCAGGTATTGTGAAAAACTTCCTTCATTTGCAGATTGAATATTTGCTTCTTCGGCAATCTCTTCTTTAAATCCAAATTTGCTCAATGTTTCATTGTTGTCTGCGTTTTCCATATTTATTTATTGGTTTTTGGGTTTTATAACCTTTTCGTTTTATAGAGAGAAATCACTTATGATAAGGATGTATTTCTTTTCTAAATCTTAGTTCTCTCAAATGATTTATTTTAGTTTCTATTAATTTATCAATATTTGTTGAAATATCTTCAAGTAGTATAGAAACATGGTTTCCTCCTAAGAGATGAGGTATTATTACGTAATCTGCGCCTAATTTGTATAATTCTAACGAGTCATCTATTGTTAGAGATGTTACTATTATTGTTGCTGTTTTGTTTACTTCTTTTATTTTATTTATTAATAACTCATTAGCATTCATGGTTGGTATTGTAGATATTACCATTTCAACATGTTTGAGTTTTAACTTTTCCAGTATTTCAATATCTCCAAAGTCGCCATATATGCAAGGGGTTTTTTCTTTAACAAGGTTCTTTATAATATCTGGATTAAAATCTACAACTAAATAATCTTTTTTTAGTTTTTCTAGTGTCCTTGCAATGCTATATCCTATGCGATCGTATCCTATGAGAACTACTGTGTGTTCGCTGTTTTTGTTGATGTAATTCACTTCTTTTTTATTTTTGTTGAGTTTTTCAAAAAACTTTATCTTATTTTTTATTTTTTCATATATTTGGTCATCAAATTTTATCAGGTATGTTGTAATACTTATTGTTATTATTGCAAGAATCGTTGCAATCGACATGAAATCTTGACTTACGTGACCCAGTATCACTCCTTGTGCAACAATTATAAGAGAAAATTCTGATGTTTGTGCAAGGCTTATTCCTGTCAAAAGCGCTGTTTTTCTTTTATAACCAGTAATACACCAAATAATTGTTATTAGTAATGGTTTAAAGACCACAATTAAGAGTGTTAGAACAATTAGTGTTGGTATCCAATGGCTGATATTTGTTAGTACCAGTTCCATTCCTAATGAGACAAAGAATAGAGTTGAAAAAAAGTCTCTTAATGATTTTACTCTACTAGCAATTTCTGTATTGTATGGTAAGTTTGCAAGCGTTATTCCTCCAATAAACGCGCCTATTGCTATTGAGAATCCAAAATATGTGCTTATTATTCCAAATGCAAAACAAGTTGTTATTGATAGTAAGAAAAGCATTTCTGTTGATTTAGCTCCTATTTTGAATATTTGTGGAAATAAGTATTTACTTGCAATAAATGCTATTACTAATAGTCCGAATCCTTTTAGTATTGCTGCAGCAAAAAATATGAATGTAAAATTGTTTATTGTTTGAAGGCTTGTAAGTGCGATTATTGCAAATAAGTCTTCCATTAAAAGTATACCTATGATTATTCTTCCATGTAATGTATCTAGTTCTTCTTTGTCAGATAAGAGTTTTATAACAACCATTGTACTGCTAAAAGAGACTATTAATCCGAGATAGATTATTTGTTCTCTTGCAAATCCCAGCCAAAATGCTAAAACCATGCCTATAAAAAACATTATGAGAATTTGTATGCTGCCGCCTATGACTGATGCAACGCCTACATCTTTTAGTTTTTTAAACTCTAATTCTAATCCAACCATGAATAAGAGAAACGCAATTCCTACTTCTGCAAGCGTTCTTATAGTTTCTGTATCGGTTATTATTCCAAAACCTACAGGACCAATGATTAGTCCTGCCAAAATATATATTGGGATTAATGGTTGTTTTAGTTTTTTGCCGATATAGCCTAGAATAGTTGCAAATATGATGATTAATCCTATGTCAAAAAAAATGTTCACTACAAGACACCTCTTTTTTACTTGTTAGTCTCCATAATATTTTTGCATTGCTTATATTTAAAATTATTGATTTATATGATTAAAAACGAGTTTTTTGTTTTTAAAAACTCTTATAAAATAGAAACATTTAAATTTCTCTTTATTAAAAATTATTTGGATGATACAGCAGTTTAAAACGGCGATTGACATTAAAGTTTTTAAAAACATATTGCGGACTTGTTTGGATGTTGGTTCCGAAAAGGTGTTGATTGTTGGTGATTACGGTACAAAAAACAATCTTTTGTCGCCTTTGCTTGCTAATGCTTATGCTCTTGCTGCAAGAGAACTTGAGCTTAATTATAGTGTTGTGATGCAGCATTCTAAGGCTCGTGAAGATGCTGCTGATGAAATATTGGTTGCTAGTTTAAAAAAACTTCCTGATAGAAGTAGTATTATTCTTAATGTTTCTAATCGTATTGGTTCACTTGCAGGTCTTGGGAAGAGTTTTCGTAAATTTTGTCATGATCATAATCATAAGTTTCTCACTTCCTCTAGTCTTGGTAGTCTTCCAAGTGATGATGTGAAGTATGTCTTAAAATCATTGTCTGTTGATTACAAGGCTATGAGTCGCAATGCTGAACGTATAAAAAACATTCTTGATGGTGCGTCTGAAATTTGGGTTTATACGAAAGCAGGAACTGATATATCTTATAATGTTGAAGGTTTTAAAGCAGTGGTTAACACAGGCATTTATAACAAGTTTGGCATGGGTGGGAATCTGCCTGCTGGAGAGGTTTATATTCCTCCTAATAAAACAAAGGTTAATGGATCTATCGTCATTGATGGTAGTTTGCGTCTGAAAAATAAGACTATGCTTGTGAATAATTCTGTTAAGCTGGAAGTAAAGAATGGTGAGATAATTAAGTTTAGTGCTGGTTATGAATCCAGATTGTTGAAGGAGACTATTGAGTGGGCTCATGCAAGGTCAAAGCATCCTTGGGGTGTTAGGAGGATTGGTGAGTTTGGTATTGGTATTAATCCTAATGCTCAGCTTATTGGTGCGACAGTTGTTGATGAGAAAATGCTTGGCACTGCTCACTTTGCTATTGGCAGTAACGCATGGTTTGGCGGTACGATTTATTCTATTATTCATCTTGATCAGGTTTTTAAAAATCCTATAATTAAGGTTGATGGAAGATTTCTAAGGGTTTAATTGTTACTAGACGGTGGTTAATAATCGAAAGATTTAAATATTGTTACGAATTCTCTAATATAAATATTGTTATTTTAATAAGGAAGTACGATAAAAATGAATTACGTGAAACAACACTTTGAACAACAAGAAAAAATTAAGAAAAAGAAACAAAAAAGAAAAACCCTCTTAAAAGTCATGTTGCCAGTTCTTGGAGTCATAGTTGGGGCTTCTTTAACATATAACTTTGTCAAAAGCATGTTGATGAAAGAAGACTTTGTTCCAACTGACAATTTTGTATATAGTAAGATTGTGGATAGAATGTTGTCGCCTAATGAACAATTGAGTTTTGTTCTTAAGCATCCTGTCATACAAAATTTTTTGGAAAAAAATAATCCTCAAATAAAATTGGAGTCTCAGGAACAAGAAAGTTTTGTTTTTTATGAAAAAACCTTCTCAAAACCTTACAAAAGCATAACTATAAAGAATGATTTATCATTATCTGATATGTATTTGACTTTAGGAACATCTATTTTAGAATTAGATAGAAAAGTGAACAATTGGAATGCTCGAGAATTTCAATTGGATAATCTACTTAAACAACCACGCATAGCTGATTTAAGAAATGCTGTGGGAAACCCTTCTGTTGAAATTAATAATGTATTATCAGATCAGGTTTGGTCATCGCAGTATGGTATACAATTATCATATACAATTCATTCCGACAAAATGGATAGTGTTTTGGTTAGTTCTTTGGAAAGTTATTTATTTAATGCTAATAAATGGAATAAGAAATATAATGACGTTGCATATAAGAATTGTGTGTCTAATTTACATTCTACTCTTAAGAATTCGTCTTTGAAACAGATTTATGTTGATTCAGGTTCTCCTGAAATATTTTTCTTAGACTACATTTCTGACACCACTCATGTCAGTGCTAAGGGTGTCTTTTTGGATATGGACTTTTCAGTTGATGAGATGAAGGCACAGCTTCCGAAGCTTTTGGGTGCTTACAAAGCGATACAGAAAAATTAGAAATAATTTTTTTCTTTTTTAAAGTTCTTTTTTCATGCAGTAGTAATTGTCTATTTTGAATCCTTGTTTTTTCCAGAAATTATTTGCTTTTGCACTTTTGTGCGTGACTATATTGATTTGGATAATCTTTTTTTGTTTAGCTTTTTTTTCTATGTATTCAAACATTTTTGTTCCCACGCCTTTACTTCTGTATTCTGGGTGGACTGCGACTTGGTCTATGTATAAATGTTCTCCGTTATACCATGTTTTTGTCGCCCCGAATGCAATACCAATAACAACTCCTTTTTCTTCAACATATATGCAGAAGTCTTTTGCGTCTTTATAATAAACTGATAGGTTTTTTATTACTTTTTTTTCAGTCCAGGTTTCGTTGTATGGTGCTTCTGAAAAAACTTTTATAAACAACTCAACAACTTTTTTTATATCTTTTATTCCGGATATTTTTTTTACCTTCACTTAACATCACATCCGCCTGCTGGAAGAACTCTGATGACTTCATCTAAGTCGCCGCCGATTTTCTTTTTTATCTTCTTTGCTACGTCACTTGTTTTTTTATCGCCTTGCATTATCTCAACACATTCTTTACAGTGCTTTTTAATTGCACTTACAGGTCCAGCCATTATTTTTTCTTCATAAACACCTACTGCGAGATTCATTTTTGGCGGTAAGTAATTGGTTTTTCCGGTTATCATGAATGATCCTTTAGTCATGTACTCTCCTGCTTTGGCTTCTTTTGATACTTGTTCAGGTTTAACATAGAAAACGTCAAGTGTTGTTAAGCCCTCCCTCCACGCTCGGCTGTAACAGGCTGTAAAATCAGATGCTTCTTGCATGGTGCTTTGGGATATCTTCTTTTCATCACTTTTTATTACTACGAATGGACTTCCTGCCATGTCTGTATGAAAAACTACATCGTTTTTGTCTGCATGTTTTTTTATTACGATTTCGTTTGTTGTTGCATCACGTCCACCGATAACAAGTAATCCTTCTGATGAAACGAACCATCGAAATTTTTCGTACCATTCTTTTTTTCGAATTTTCTTGATTGTTATCTCTTTTTCTTCAGTTTTTTCTTTTTGTGCTCGTATTAATTTTTCTGTTGTAATTTCAATTGCTTTTTTTGCTCCCGCTAATTTTTTCCTTGCTTTCTTTGCTTTATTAAAATATTCTTCTGCGTTTTCTTCAATGCTTTTTCTTAAATCTAAAACTATTTTCATACTATTTCATAATAAGAAGTGATTTATATATTTTTTTAACAATTGCTTATTAAATCTAAGTTTACAGATCGTTCTTTGCAAAGTGTTGTTTCTGTTTCGTGCATGATTCTTGGCACTAGTGTGTTTTCTATTTTACAGAAGAAATCGTCGTTTATCATTTCAGGTATGGTTGTACAATCTGCTTCTTCATCTCCTATTCCTGAGCTCCAGTTCATTATCATTGCGCCTATCGCGACTGCGAATGCAATCAAGAGAATCGTAGCTATTATTGGTGACATACCTCTTTTATTCATATGATATTTTATTCTTTAGGTAATATTTAAAGCTTTCTAAAATATGTTTACAGCGCTATTTTTTTTTAAATAGTAAACTTTATTAATAATAAAAATCTAACAGTGTAAAAAAGGGGTGATTTTTATGTGGGGAATAGTAGTTTTAGTGGTAGTAATTCTTTTTATTTTGTCGGGGCTAAAGGTTGTTAATGAATTTGAGCGGGGAGTAAAGTTTACTCTTGGAAGATTTGCTGGTATTATGAATCCCGGTCTTAGAATAGTTGTTCCTATATTTCAGTCATGGCAAAGAGTTGATATGAGAGTAAAAGCTGTTGATGTTCCTGACCAAGATTGTATGACAAAAGATAACATTTCAGTAAATGTAAATGCAGTTATTTATTATAAAGTGGGTGAAGCTGAAAAAGCCATAATCAAGGTTGAGAACTATAATTATGCAATTAGTCAACTTGCACAAACAACCATGAGAAATATTGTTGGAGAAGTGGAACTTGATGAGCTCTTAAGTCAGCGTGATAAGATTTCAGACAGGATACAACTCATTGTTGATAAGGCTTCAGATCCTTGGGGAATAAAAGTAGATTCTGTAGATTTGAAAGATGTTGTTCTTCCGGTTGACATGAAGAGAGTTATTGGAAAACAAGCAGAGGCTGAAAGAGAAAAAAGATCAGTTATAATCAAAGCTGAAGGAGAAGTTATTGCTGCAACAAACATAGCAAAAGCAGCATCTGTACTTTCAAGATATGATGGTGCTCTTCACTTAAGAACTCTTCAAACAATAAATGATCTTTCAAGCGACCAGAGTAATACTGTCATTTTTGCAGTTCCTTTAGAGATCTTGAGAGCAGTTGAACGCTTAGGGAGAAAATAATTAAATAAATTATTTTTTATGATTATTTTTTATTTTTATTACTTTTTTTTTAATTGTCCACAACTCTAACATTTCTTCTTCTATAAAGTGCAGTTTTCCAGGAACAATTAAACAGTGTAGTGGATTTCCAAAATCCTCTTTTTTTAAATCTGAAGCTCTACCATATTTAATATTGAAATTTCCACCAATTCTTGCGCAGCCTATAATCATTTTGTTTTTAGTAAATACTTTTTCTTTTCGTTCCTCTTCAATATCTAACAGTATGTTTATGGCTTCATTCACAGTCATTTTTCTATCAGGTTTTATGTCTAAAAGAATAAGTGTGTGAAGATTTGCTTGTTGATTCGTTTTTATAGCATCATAAGCTGTTTGTGGTTTAAAACTTTGTTCTGGATAAGGAAGAGATGTTGTTTTTCCGAATTTGTAAAGTTCCAGACCAACAATTCCTACTGCATTAATAATTGATGCGTTGTTTATTACAGAAACGCCCAGGCCTTTGTTTATAGCTCTTAAGTAGAGGTCTGTGTGAGTTGTTGCACCAAAAACATCTCCTACGACTAAGAATGCAACATTTTTATGAATTGCTTTTTCAAGTATTTCATCAGCTTTTTTTTCAACGAAATTTCTGTCTGCAAGAAGTATTTTTTTATTATAAAAAGTTTCTAAATCAGAAACTTTGCATTGAAGCATAGATGTGTAATTTTCAAGGTATACAAAATCTGCTTTTTCCACAGCTTGAAGTCCTTTATAAGTTATATCTTCAGGGCTGCTCAGACCAATTCCAATCATATAAAGTGTCATAAACTTTAGAATAAGATGTTTTATTTTAATGGTTTTTGGTTTTATTATCTAATCCTTGAAGAACTAAAATATCTTCGGTTGTTAATTTTTTAACTTTTTGTTTGAGTTTATTTTTAACTTCTGTTTCTTTTTCTTTAAGAGTTTTTGTTCTTTTATTTTCTTCCAGTTCTTCTGTTTCAACATTGTGTTGTTTAAGTTGATCCTTAATTGCTTGAAGTTCTTCAAGTTTTTGTTTGAGTTCAGAATTAAGCTGTTTATACTCTTCTTTTTTGGTTGAGAAACTTTCCTCAGCTGATTTTTCATCTTTGCGAAGTTCATCAATAGATTTGGAATTTTCAATAAGTATTTCATGTTGTTCTTGGCTTTCTCTTGCTTCTCTTTGAATATCTTTATGTAATTTGTTAGCTTCTTTCTTGAGATTATTTATTTCGTCCCTTTTTTCTTTTGCTTTTTCCCAATCAATACTGAGATTCTTCATTTCTTTATATTGTTCCTTAAGTTTTTTGAGCTGCTTCATCATTTGCTGCTCCTTATCAAACTTCATAGGTTCAGTTTCCATCTTGAATTCCATACTTTCAATTTTCTTTTTTAATTGAGCAGGATTCTCTGTTATTCCTTTTTTTTCAAGAGAATTTTGATAATTTTTTTTCAAGTCTGAAAGTTCTTTTAGACCAACTGTTATGAGTTTATTCATCTCATCTCTTTTTTGCTTCATATCATGAACTTCAGTGGTCATGTTATTTCTTTTTTCTTTAGAACCTTTAAGATTAGAAATTTTATTTTTTATTTCTTTTACTATAGAACTCTTTTTCTTAAACCAATTTTCTTTATCAGCGTTGAGTTTATTGAGTTTTGAGCGTAGCTCAGTTACTTCTCTTTTCGCTTGTTTCAGGACATCGATAAGCCTGTTTTTTTCACTCTCACTCAACATGTTTCAACACTTATTTTATATTTAAAATCTAAAAAATAAAAATGAATAATTTTTTTAGCCGAATAAAGCGCCAAGTCCTGCGGCTGCTTGCTCTTCAGATTTTTCTTCTTCTTTTGGCTGTTCTTCCTTCACTTCTGCTGGAGCTACATTTCCACTAGGTGCTGCTGGAGCTGCTGCTGGTGCAACTGCTGCACTTTTTATTGCTTCTTCTATGTCAACACCATCAAGAGCTGCGACTAAGGCTTTAATCCTTGCAGCGTCTGCTTTTACGCCTGCTGCTTCTAGGACTTTTTTCATTGAACTTTCATCTATTTTCTGACCTGCTTTGTACAGGAGCATTGCACAGTATATATATTCCATTTTATACCTCCTTGAAAAACTATGATTTTGATTCGTTGTTTTCCTTTAATTCTTCTTTTTTCTCCTCTTTTACTTTTTGTGGTTCTTCTTTTGTTTCTACTTTTGGTTGTTTTTTTTCTTTAGTTTTTTTTTCTACTTGAGGAGCATCTGGTATGTTAAGTTGTAATTTTAAACATTTAGCTTGGCCTTCGACTTTAGCAATAATTGTTTTTACTGTTTCATCAGTTAATATATCTTGGCTTAAAGCAAGACTTAATGCGTCAAAGGCAGCTTTTTGTATTAGTAATGTGATTGTTTCCTTTGTTGGATAACCAGTGTTTATTGATAGGTTAATAGCCATTGTAGCGGCTGATTTAATGTTTGATAAGTATTCTTCTGGGTTGATATCAAGTACTTCTTTTGTTATTATTTCATTGTTTTCACAAACAGCTATCAAGTCAAGACCAATTTCCATAGGTTCAAGTTTTAATCTTTGCAGTATTGCGGCAAGTTTTTGACTAACTACTTCGCCTTCTTTTGCAACAACTGTATCTCCTTTTATGGCTATCTTACCATTTTCAACAGCAGATTTTATTCTAAAAGCTGCTAGTTCACTAATTATTGGTCCTGGTGAAAAACCTGTTGGACCTGCTTTTACTATAATATTATTTGGTGCAACTTGACCTGCTTTTATTGGTGCTGTTGACTTATTTTTCTTAAGTGTTGCGAATAATTTGAATGGATTATCATTTGTGAATATTAAAGCTGGCATTCCTTTTAGGTATTCTGATAGTTTTGTTAAATCTTCTTTTTTACTTTGTTCAAAAGCAATTTTTATCAATCTTTTTTTTGTCATTCGAATTATGACTGTGTTTCTTAATTGTTCTCTCATAGTTTGTAGCTGTTTTGCAGGCAGGTTTTTCATATTGACAATTCCTATTATTGGATATTTGTCTATCAAAGTCGTAATTTCTTTGACTGTAATTTTTTTGTGTTCAGCTACTTTTGCCATTTTTATACTTTCACCGGTTTGCTCATTGTGAATTTTATGAATACTCCTTTGACGTTATTATTCTCTTTTGGTAAGTGATGTATTAATTGGTCGAATATGTAAATTGCGTTATCGGTTATTTCTTCTTCTTTCATATCTTCTTTTCCTATTGTAACGTGTATAACTGGTTCTTTTTTTGCAGATAGTCTAACTGTTTTTTGAAGCCTTTCATAAAGAGGTTTTATTTGTGGTTTAGCAACGATTACTGCTCCAACTTTAGGGTTGGGCATTTTTCCTCTTGGTCCAAACGTTCGTCCAAAAACAGCGGCAATGTCTTTCATCAGACTTCCTTGAGCGATAAAGTATTCATATTTTTTTGCAAGGCTTTTGGCTTTTTTCTTGTCTTTATAATCTTCAAATTTGTTTTGTGGTATTGCTTCATCACAAACTTTTTTTGCTTCATCGAAGAGATCTGGTCCTACTAGTGCACAAACTTTTTGTGGTTTTCCAATTGTATTATGTACAGTGACAAAGAAATCGACTTGATCATCAGGATTTTTTAAGTTTAAGTCTTTAAGAGTTATTATAAGATCGATTGTTTGAGTAAAATTTCTTTTTTTTGACTCTTTTTTGAGTAAGGCTAATGCTTTAGTAAAACTTTGTTTATCCATTTTCCCTCCTACATTAAGTAGTATTGTCGGGTTGTTAATCCGTTTCCTTTTGAAAATAAAGGTTCATTTATAAATATTGCTGTTTGTGCTCGTTATTTTTTTTGAGTATAAAGCGTCACGGCCCGGATTCCACGAAGTGGTGCCAGAAATGTTTTATTTCTGAGCATGTTCAAATCCGGTAAATACTAACATATCATTTTGTTTTTAGTAATAAAAGCGCCACGGCCCGGATTTGAACCGGGAATTCCAAAGGAACTGGCTATCCTTGAATATTTCTCTCAAGGCCAGCGCAATACCGAGTTATGCGACCGTGGCAAGAGGTCATGTTTGTTGTGGTCGCGACCAAAAATCTTTTTTTTTTTTGATTTTTGAGTATGCGACCGTGGCATGAGGTCATGCTCTTCTTTAGAAATTTTGTTTCTATATTTAAAATTAACTATATCTTGACATGTTTAAGAATGATCTGACTTCATCAAATATTTCTTGACACTCATCAATTAGATGCACTTCCATCTTTTTATTATAGCTTCGATAGATAAATTTGTCTGTCAGAGTTCTGACAAAGTAGTAGAATGGCTTTGTTTCCCAAGAGTCTTCGTAGTCGGTTATGAAGTACGCTGTAAATTTTATTTCTACTTTTCCTTTCCAAAGTTTCATTTTTACATTGTTTCTTTCAACTTCTACTTCTGTGAGGTCTGAGAGAACTATGTCTATTTTGAATTCGAACTTTGCATAATCACTTATCTTTTTGTAAGGGTGAAGTTCCATCTCTATTAGTTTGCAATCTTTGAATACTTGTTCGTAGTTTCTTCTTTCTGCTTTGTCATAACGATGTTTTTCAAACCACTTATCTATTACACTGTATAGTTCTTTTACGTTTACCAACCCTTCGTATTTTAGAAGTTTCCCTTCAACAAGTGTTTTTATTTCAGCCATTTTTCTTAAATTAAATTGTTTGAAATTTTATTTTTTTTAATATTCATGCCTGTCGGTTTCCATCTTTAAAAACTTTTTTATTTCTGTTTGTAAAGCATAGTTTTCGTATTCTTGATAATCTTCATGTAATATTTTTATCTCTTTTTTCTTTATTGTTTTTATTAGTTTTCCGAGTAACTCGTTGAATTTGCTGCCTTTAAATTTGTCTGTCCAGTCAAGTTGTAAACCAGCATTTATACTTACAAGTATTCTTCCTTGCGTTTTTTTGACTTTTTTTCCGTCTTCTACCACTTCTATTTCTTTTGCGTCCCATAAATGATAGTCTATTGTAAAAGTGTATCTTATATACGCGGTTATTCTTCTGTGAGCATTTACAGTAACTTCTATTTCATTGCCCCAAGGCGTGCTTTCTTTGTCTTTATACCTATTTTCATGTACTTCGTATTTTCTGTTATATAACCATTGAGCTATGAGTTGGTATAATCCACCCCAGTCAAATATACCTTTGTACTTGACGTTCGTTGTACCTGCATCTATTAATTCCATGTTTCTCTTTTAAGAAATATACTATATAAAATTTGTGCTTATTTTACCTTTTTATCTGAGTCTTATAGTTTCTAGATTTCTTGGTGCGATAGTTTCAATTCTATTAATTTTGTGTATTGATCTGCTTAAATCAAGGCATCTGCTGCTTTCACCGTGGTTAACTATGACTTTTTTTGGTCTTGGATTGCATCTCGCGACGAAATTCATAAGTTCTCTTCTGTCAGAGTGTCCTGTAATCTCTATTTTTTGAACTTCCATTTTAAGTTCCATTATTTCGTTGCTTTGACCATTCTTGAATGATATTTCTTTTATTCCTTGTTGTATCCTTCGTCCAAGGCTTCCTTCTCCCTGATAACAAGTAAATACTAGTGAGTTTTTAGGATTATCGCCTAATTCTCTCAAATATTGTACTGATGGTCCGCCGACAAGCATTCCAGATGTTGCAAGTATTATACAAGGACCTGTTTCTTCTATTAACTCCTTTCTTTCTTTTGCACTTCCAACTCGTTTTATGTTTTCTGCGAGGAATGGATTGTTATCTTTGTGAAATATTTGTTGACGCACAGTGTTATTTAAGAATTCTGGATACGCAGTGTGTATTGCAGTAATATCCCATACCATTCCATCAATAAATAGGGGTACTGAGTCCATTTTTCCTTCTCTAATCATTCTTTCAATTAGAACTATTATTTCTTGCGCTCTTCCGGAACCTAGTACTGGCATTAAGACTTTTCCACCTCTTTTTATTGTATCGGTTATTAAATCTCCGAGCACAGTGTCTTGTGTTCTGGAATCAGGCATCACTGATTCTTTTGCTCCATATGTGCTTTCTATCATTAGTGTTTCGAGTCGTGGAAAATTTGTGACTGCAGGGGATAATAAGTTAGTTTTTGCATATTTGATGTCTCCTGTGTAAAGAAAATTATGTAATCCATTTCCTATATGCATGTGAACCATTGCGCTTCCAAGGATGTGCCCTGCATTGTAAAGAGTTATTCGAACATCTGGTGTGATATCTGTTACTTCGTCATAGTTGAGTGTTATTGTATGTTTTACCATCTCTTTTACATCGTCGCTTGTATAAATTGGTTCTTTGCCTTCGTCTCTTTGAATCTTAATCATATCAAGTTGTAGTAGTGCCATTACATCTCTTGTTGGAAGAGTACAATAAATCGGTCCTCTATATCCATATTTGAAAAGATAGGGTATAAGTCCTGAATGATCAATGTGTGAGTGAGAAACTATAACTGCGTCTAGTTCTTGTATGTCAAATTCTGGTGCTTCTAAATGAGGGTATGGATGATCATTTGATGCAACATCTATTCCGCAGTCTACTAGAACTCTTGATTCTGGTGTTTGTAATAATATACTTGATCTTCCTACTTGTCTTGCGCCTCCAAGACAGGTTATTCTTACCCATTCTTCTTTTTTACCTCTTAACCAGCCATTATAGATTCTTTCACCTGTTTTATGCAAAAATTTTCTTCTGTAATCAGAATTATTATAGAGAACGGATCTTATGTTTTCTATTAATTGACTTCTTATTGGAGGAGTTCTTTTTATTGTTGGAACCCATAATGTTTCAGATTTTATTCTGCGAAGATTTTCTCCGTCTTTTCCTATTGCAGAGCCTGGTTTTTCAACTTCAAGAATAACTATTGATCTTTGTGGATCAAATATGATGTTATCGACTCCTGCTTCTTTCCCAACTATCTCTTTAATTTTTTTCTCTGCTTTTTCGAGGTCCATACAAATTGTAGGGTCAGGTCTTAATTCTATTCTTTTTTTGATTTGATTGACTATTTCTCTAATCATCCCTTTATCATCAAGAAAAAATTCTTTGTTTTTTGTGTAAAGTACAATATTTGCTCCTTCAAAGCTTGCATCGCTTATCTTTCCTTCAGGTATATTTTTTAATATTTCTTTTAATATTTCAGACATATTCATCACTTACTTTGTTATTTTAAGAATATTGATTTATTCAATTCTAGTGTTAATTATTTTTTGTACAGCTTTTCGTATACCTTTCTTATCTATTACTGTTACATCTACGCCTTCACCGGATGCAGAATCTCTTTGTATTGCTGCGTTTAAAGCTTTTATTGCCATATTTATTCCTTCTTGTTCAGTCATATCTTTTTTGTATTGTGATTCTAAAACTCCGTAAGCCATGGTGCTTCCTGACCCGCTTGCTACAAAGTCTTTGACATCACTGATTGATCCGTCTGGATATAAGTCAAATAATTGTGTTTTTTCATCGTATCCTGCGAATAAGAAGTGACTAATGCCAGGTATCATTGACATTTTTCGAATGTTTGAGTAAACCATGCCTGCAAGAAGATTTGCACTTTCTTTAACTGTTGGTTTTCTGTTTGTTCTTATCTCTTTAAGTTTTACTTCAGCTCTGATGAGTTTTACGAGTAGTTGTATGTCTGAAACTGTTCCTGCAGTTGTTACAGCCATATAACTGTTTATCTCTTGGATTTTATTTACATCTTTGCTTGCGATGAAATTTCCAGCTGTTGCTCTTTTGTCTGCGCCTAATATAACACAATCTTTACAAACTAAACCTACGGTGGTTGTTCCTGTTTTCAAAATATCTTTCATTCTTTATCCCCTTTTAGAATCTTTTTTAAAGAATTAATTTGATTTCTGATAATAATTGTTTATTTAAAAAGTTTGTGTTTTTTTTAGTTTACATTTGAGAATATTAGTCCTGTCGTGTTATGTTCTTTAATTTTTTCTTCTCCTTTGAATGTTATTCTCATTTGTAGTTGAACTTTTGAGTTTGGGTTTAACTCTTGTTCACAACCACCAAGTTCTAGTCGACAAACCCTTGTTTGTGTCCAACCTTCTGTATTATATTCTGAAATGATTAGTTCATTACTGGGGGTTTCAGACCAGCTGAAGTCATTATTATACATTGGGCAATATATTTTTAATCCGAGATTTGTGTTACAAATAATTTCTTTTCCGGAGTTATCATAAAGATTAACTTGTATTGGCACTATTCCTTTGTTCATATTGTTTTGCAAGAATAATGTAAGATTAAATGTGCTGTCAGTTTTTTTTAGAAAGTGTTCTACGCATTGAATATTTGCTCCAAAAGAGCATTTTTCAGGTAAGTATTTGGAGAAGTGCAGCAAATCAAAGTATGAAAGTGAACCTAAAATTAATATGATTGTTATAGCTGCAATCAAATATATCGCTAGTCCTTCAAAACTTAGTTGTCCTTTTCTAGAAACATTTTTACTGGACATTTGCATATACTCTTCCTTTGATTGAATGATTATAATTTCCGCTCACTCTTCTAAATATTAATTCGACTGTGATATCTTCTTTTGATCCTTTAATTGTTTCTTTGTTGCACCCTTGAAGTTTTAGTTTGCAGCTCATTCCAGGATTCCATTTTTCCAAAGCTTTCGTTGGTATTAATGTTTCATTGCTGGGGTCAGGAAGTGTCGTCCAGTTTTCTCCAACACTTTGGTATGGACAATAGATTTCAAGACCATCGTTATCACAGAGATATTCATTATTGCCAGTATCATATATTCTGACTTGCACAGGAATTATTGGTTTTTCAAGATTATTCTTGAGTTTTAAAAGTAATACATAATTGTTGGAATCAGTTTTTTTAACACTGAAATCTTCGCAGTATATGTTTGGACTGAATATGCATTGCTCTGATAAATATTTTTGTGGACTTATAATGTCAAAATAAAATAATGCTGCAATTGTTATTAATACTATGAAGATTGCCCACACATATGTTGTTAAATATTCTATTGCAGCTTGTGCTTTTTTGATTCTGACACCTCTTCTTCCTATGGTTGCTTATAGAATTGTTTCTTTATATAATTTTTGCTGTTAATGCTGTGTCGGATAATTAATTTTTTCTGATTAACACATAAACTTTTTTGTTTATGTGTTTTTTTGAGGACATAATCATTCCTCCGTTTCCGATTTGTTTAACAGTTCCTTCAGTAATTTCTTCAATTTCATCTTCGAAGT
>JAHIUF010000021.1 GCA_018817005.1 Nanobdellota archaeon | reverse complement strand
TGTTATTTTTGTTTTTTGTTGTGAAAAAGCAGAGCTTTTTTCAACATTCAAAAATCTTGTTATTTTTGTTTTTTGTTGTGAAAAAGCAGAGCTTTTTTCAACATTCAAAAATCTTGTTATTTTTGTTTTTTGTTGTGAAAATAATACTTGTTTTTTTGCATGACAAACTTTTTAAAGAAGGGATTATTCAATTTAAATGATGAATTTAAATCTTCCAAAAGAAAGGGTTGTGAAGAAAGATGCATCCATTATTAAAAGGTTTTTAGCTTTATTAATAGATATTTTGGCAATAAACTTGTTTATAATTTCACCTTTTCAAAAAGTTTTTTTGAAATTCTTTAACCAAGATGCATCAATCATGCAGAATATTTCTTTATTGGAATCAGTTTCAACCACAACTCTTTACATTACAATGTTTAGTGTTATAGTGCTTGCCTTACTCTACTTTGCCTTATTTGAGTATAAACTCAGTCAAACAATCGGAATGATGATAATGAAAATTTATGTTGAAGGAGAAATTAGTTTTTGGAAGGCAGTCATCAGAAACATGTTTATAATACCATTCTTTCCATTCTACATATTATGGGTCGTAGATCCAATACATCTTTTTTTTAGAGGTAAAAGATTTTCTGAAGAAATGACAAAAACCCGAACGGTGGAGATAATAAAATGGTGAAATTAACAAATAACAAAGATATTCCAAAACGTAAATTTAATATTTTAACAGCAATAAAAATAGTTTTTATGTTGTTTATTATTAGTTGGTTACTATCAGCAATCATATCAAGTTTTGTAAATGAAGAATCCTTTGGAAACACAGCTTTAATTCCTATAAGTGGTTTGATACTAACAAGATCTAATAATCTTTTTTCAGACACAGCTTCTTCCTCTGTAATTGTCGAGAAAATCAAATCTGCAAGTATTGACTCTAATATTAAAGCAATCATTCTTGAAGTTAACAGTGTTGGTGGAAGTGCAGTTGCAAGTGAAGAAATTGTTCAAGCATTAGAAAACACGAATAAAACAATTGTAGCATTCATAAGGGACGTTGGCGCCTCAGGCGGTTATTGGGTGGCGTCAACCGCTAAACACATATTTGCCAGCAGAATGTCTATTGTTGGAAGTATCGGGGTGTTTTCTTCATATCCGGAATTTTCAGGCTTGTTAAACAAATACAACGTAACTTATAATCGACTAGTTGCGGGTGAATACAAAGACATTGGCAGTCCATTTGTTGAACTTGACGAAACTGCAGAAAAAATACTCCAAGAAAAAATTAATTCTTTACACGAATATTTTCTAGACGAAATAGTTGACAATAGGAATTTATCCTCTGAAATTAGAAAAGAGATTGCAACAGGATTATTTTATACTGGTTTAGAAGCAAAAGATTTGGGATTAATTGATTCATTTGGTTCAAAAGAAAATGCAATAGATTTTGTTGAAAAGGAACTAAACATCACTGTAAAAATAAAATCTTATGAGGATAAACAGGGTTTTCGAGAATTATTATTAGGTTTCGTAAACCAGAAGGATTTCAGTTTTTTATCTCAAGAATTAAACCTTAAAAACTCCTACGGTATAAAAACCTGAATTTTCATGAATAAGATAAAAAAAGAAGTGAAAAAGGAAGAAAAAAAACTTTCAAAAAAGAAATAAATTCTTAAGCTATCTTGAAAGGCTTTAAATGAATGGAACGTTTTCATCTGATTTTATTCCATACACGAATACGTAATTCCAAAACAAGCTTTTTTTCCTTTCAACCCTTACTGAAAAACCGCATTCTCTGAATAGTCTTTCAATTGTTTCATTGTTCGAAAGCCATTCAACATTAGGCATGAACCAGAAAAAATCAACATACTCAACAAATAATATGCGTCCATTTTCAGGGAGTATATCTCTCATATCAGAAATAATTTGTTTTATATTTTGCATATAACCCATCATACCAACTGAAAAAATCATATCTACATACTTGATTTCAGGATGAATTCTGCTAACATGATGCTCATCATGAATAAGCTTTACATGGTTGAACCCTCGTTTTTTTATGCGTTTTTCTAAAATGTGAATGTTTTTTTGGCTCAAATCTGTAGCGTAAATCTCTCCTTTAGGACCGACTGCTTCTGCTAAGTGCAAAGTTAGTGTTCCAACACCCGCTCCGTATTCAAAAACTTTTTTTTCTTTTATGTATTCTTTAAACTCAGTTAGAATCTCTTTTCTAATAGATTTTGGAAGGGTGATGTTTTCTAAAAGAAGATTAAAATATGCGAACACATTGTTTATTTTTAGTATTGCATCAGGATCATAATGAAACAACAACAAAAAATATATTGGTATTCCAAAAACAATGAATGACAAACCAATTTTTAATATGTGAACTGCACCTTCAACATTTAAAAGCCAGTATCCCATGAGTGAAAGCATTATTATAATTGGAATTAATGGTCCGAATTTTCCAAGTGGTGCTTTGTAAGGTCTTTCCAATTCAGGTTTTTTAATCCTTAACACCACTAGACTTAATAAAGTGAGGCTGTACACAACTAGAACTAAAGGAAGCAAGATTTCTAAAAGTGTTTCATAAGAGCCCGCACCAACAATTACGAGTATGCTTGTAAGAATTGTTTGAAATAATATTGCGATGTGAGGCGTATTTTTTGTTGGATGAATCTTTGCACATTGTGTTATAAACAATTTATCTTTTGCCAAAGCCAAAATCAGCCTTGGTGCAGAGACTATCCATCCTGCAACACTACCAATAATTGATAAGTAAACGAGAATCGTAAATATTTGTCGACCTGTACTTCCAAAGTGTTGAAAGGATAAATCTGTAAGAGGTGCTTTTGAAGATGCAAATTCTTGCCAAGGAATTGTGCCAAGAGCTGTGAAAATAAATAATAAACAAATAATTGCGATAATTATAGTTCCATAAACAAGTGCTTTTGGAATGACTTTTTGAGGATTTTTTGTTTCTTCTGCCAAAAAAGTTGCAGTTTCCCATCCAAAAAATGTTTCGGCGATAAAAAATATTGCTATGAAAACTTTTGAGAATGAATGCGTGAAAAAAGGTGTGAAGTTAGAAAAATTTATACTTGTAACACCAGGGATTATAAGGGATATTAATGTTCCAGTGGTTATCATTGCAAACGCGACAAGCATTACAGCGCTTGTTTTCATGCCACTAAAAGCCATATAGTTAAACGCTAAGATGAACAGTAAGCTTATACTAATCTTTAAAATGCTTGGCATGCTCGGATTCAAATATCTGACTGCACCAACAACAAGCATTGCGATTGTTATATTTCCAGCAATAAGAGTCATCCACCCGACAATAAATGATGTAAAACTACCATATGCTTGTTTACAAAATTCATAAATTCCACCCGACTTTGGAAACATACTTGCAAGTTCTCCAAAACACATCGCGATATATATTGCAATCACTGAAAGTATGAGCCAAGAAAAGATTGACATAGGACCTGCAATCTTTGCACCCATTGCCGGAAGAAAGAAGATTCCTGTGCCCATAATTGAGTTAATAGTTATTAGTAGTATAACATTAAAACTCAATGTTTTTTGAAGTTCAGCCATAATTATTTTTTTTTTGGTTTCAAACTATTTAAATAATTAGTTTTATTTAAAAGTAGTAATGTTTTTTTTTGGGGTAATCTTTTTAAACAAAGTTTTTTTCTAGTATTAATAATGAAAGTATTCTTTGCGGAAGTAAGCTATGAAAACAAAGTAAAGCTACCAAGAAAATTAATTGGAAAACTACCTAAAAATATTGCGCTTTTTACAACAGCACAATATTTGAGCCAGCTTTATTCATGGAAAAAACAGCTTGAAAAAGCAAAGAAACATGTTATTCTTCTGGAAACAAAACATACAGAGACGCCCGGTCAAATACTTGGTTGTAATACTGAAGAATTCATAGCTGATTTTGACGCGTTTTTATTTGTTGGTGATGGAGTTTTTCATCCTCAAGCACTAATCTTAAAAAATAATAAAGAAGTATTCACATATAATCCTTCAACAAAAATTGATTCTAAACTCACAAAAGAAGATGTTGAAACTATAAGAAAGAAAGTTATAGGTGCAAAAACAAAATTTCTTTCCAGTACAGAAATAGGTGTTATTGTAACGACAAAACCTGGTCAGACAAAGCTTGAAAAGGCTTTAGAACTCAAAAAAAGGTTTCCTGATAAAAACTTTTACTTCTTAATTGCTAATAACATTAATCCTTCTGAATTTGAAAATTTTCCTTTTATTGAAATGTTTGTAAATACTGCTTGTGAAAGAATAGCGTATGACGATCAAAGTAAGTTTCGAAAACCAGTCTTAAACTTAGAGGATATTGATTAAAAATAAAAGATAAAGAAATAAAACTTTTTCTATTTTATCTGCTGGCGTCAGCCTGTCTTTCGAGTTCAAGCTTTTTTGCAATAGCTACAGAGTTAGGACTTTGATGATAAGCATTTATTATTTCATCTGCAAGGCATTGAGCAGCTGTTTTTTTAGAACTAAAAGTCTTTTGATATGCTCCTTGAGTTATCATTTTAATAGTTATGTCAATTCTTCTTTGAGGTGCGGTTTCAACAGCTTTTGGATATCTTGCTCCACCATATTCAATAGTGATTATTTCTTCTCTTGGAGCAGCATTTTCTAAGGCTTTAACAAACACTTCAATCGGGTTTTTCTTAAGCTTATTCTCAATGATTCCAAGGGTTTCTTCGACAATTGAGTATGCAGTCACGCTTTTGCCTGTACAGGAACCTGAACTTCGTTTATGTTTTTTTCCTCTGTGACCAGGCATCATTAAACGATTAATTAATCTTTCAACAATGAATATTCTTGATTTATGGAACCTATTACCAGCGTATCTTGCGCCAGTTTTAGGAACAATTACTGGTTGTAATGTGATGTATCTTTGTAATCCAGGATCTTCTATTTTAATACTTGAACAATCCCATTTGTTGAATGCTAAAATCTCAGTCATAGCTTGCAAGAAAATAGAGAGGATTTATAAAGCTTTTCATCCTGAATTTTGCTTGTTTTATCTAACTAAAAATTTATAAAAGGGCAATTCTTTCTGGTGAGTTAATGGCTGAGAAGAAGAACACAAAACAACCGAAAAAAAAACTTGAAAAAAAGTCTAAAAACAAGCCCAAGAAAGAATCTGAAAAAGTTTCTAAGGGAAAAATTGATTTAGAAGAAAGTCAACCAGTTATAAATATTGGATTGGTTGGACATGTTGATCATGGAAAGACCACACTGACAGAACAATTGTCCGGTAAATGGACTGATACACATTCTGAAGAACTTAAAAGAGGAATAACAATAAGGCTTGGTTATGCAGATGCGAGTTTTAGAAAATGCCCTAAGTGTAAAGGTGCAGAAGGATTCACTGTGAAAAAAATATGTCCTAAACACGAGGTTCAAACAACAATTTTAAGAAAAGTTTCTTTTGTTGATGCTCCAGGACACGAATCATTAATGGCCACAATGCTTTCAGGTTCAACAATAATGGATGGTGCATTATTGCTTGTTGCTGCAAATGAAAATTGTCCTCAACCACAAACAAGAGAACATTTGATAGGGCTGGAAATTGCAGGTATTAAAAATATTGTTATTGTACAAAACAAAATTGACATGGCTTCTGAAGAAAGAACATTGAGAAATTATAATCAAATAAAAGAATTCCTGAAAGGAACACCTTATGAAAATACACCAATAATTCCAATAAGCGCTCAACACGGAGTAAATATTAATTATTTAATAGAAGCAATAGAAGAGTTCATACCAACTCCTAAACGTAATGATAAAGACGATCCTATAATGTTTGTTGCTAGAAGCTTTGACATAAACAAACCAGGTATTTCTCCTGAAAAACTTAAAGGCGGAGTTCTTGGTGGAGTTCTTGTTAAAGGAAAATTAAAAGTTGGTGATAAGATTGAATTAAGGCCTGGTCATGTTGTTGAAGAGCAAAATCAACAAGTAGCAAAGCCTATTTTTGCAAAAATCACTTCGGTTATAACTGGCGGAACACCTTTGTCTGAAGTTGGTCCTGGCGGTTCAGTTGGTGTTTTAACAACTTTAGATCCTAGTATTGTTAAATCTGACAGTTTGACAGGAAACATAGTTGGTGCTCCCGGAAAACTCCCGCCTGTTTGGTATAATCTGATTTTAGAAACTCATTTACTTGAAAGAGTTGTTGGTGCTCAAGAGGAAACAGTTGTTGATCCTATTAAGTTGAACGAAATTTTAATGTTGAATGTTAATAGCGCTTCAACTGTTGGATTCGTAAATGAACTTGGAAAGAACCAATTCAAATGCAAATTAAAACTTCCTATTTGTGCAGAACCAGGAAGTAAAGTAACAATTTCTAGAAGAATTGGAACGAGATTTCGACTGATAGGATATGGAATAATTAAAGAATAAGTTTTATATATTTTCATCTATTTCTTTTGCTTGATGAATCCTTCAAAGATCACAGATTTATACGCGCGTTTGGAAATAGAAAAAAATGCTGATTTGAATTGTGTGAAAACTGCTTATAGAAAACAAGCTATTCGTTGGCATCCAGATAAGAATCCTGATGATGTCTTGCTTGCGCAAAGAGAATTCATCGCTGTCTCTGAGGCTTATGAAATCTTATCTAATGTTAATAAACGTGCAAGTTATGACAGAACTAATCATTTCTCAGGTTTGGATTTTAATAAAGCTCGTTCTGATGATTTAGAAGAAAAGATTAGGAAGCGTTATGAGTTTTATGAATCAATATTCAAGGATTTTGAAAACACCGAGTTTGGGCACTATTTTAAGGGTTTTTGTAATAATGCTTTGTTTTACACTTCATTTTTTGATTTAGATATTTTTAATTCTGAAGATTTGGATGATGTTATTGATAAAGAATAATGATTCAAGATATTATTATTCTTGTGATTCTAAATAGTTGAATGTACTTAATGCTGCTTTTGCGCCTTCACCTGCAGAAATAACTGTTTGCTTGAATGGAACTGTTGTTACATCACCTGCTGCAAATACACCTTTTCTCGAAGTCTGTCCTGCATTATCGGTTTTTATTTCTCCTCGTTCATTAAGATCTATAAATCCTTTTAGGAACTCACTGTTAACAAAGTATCCTATCTCAACAAAGAAACAATAATTATTTAAATCACTATTGTGCATTCATGATGATGAAGTCGAAATTAATAGGTGAAGTTAAAGATTTAATAAAGAAAAAATATTTTGCTTATTTTGAGAAAGGTGGTGGTAAAGGTTATAGATATTATCATGCTGTGAGAGTTGCTGATAATGCTTTGAGATATGTTAATAAGTTCAATATTTCTCTTGACAAAGATGTTTTGGTAATTTCTTGTTTACTTCATGATATTGGAAAGACAGTTATGTCTTCAAATACAGAGATAACTTATGATTCGCCGATAGAGGAACATTGTGTAAAAGGTTCACAACAAGCAGAGAATATTCTCACTAGGTTAAATGCTTCTTCCAAGTTAATTAATCATGTAAAAGAAATAATTTTGAATCATCATGATCTTGATTCTGAGCTTGTAGAGATTAAAATTCTACAAAATGCCGATGACCTTGATGAGTTTGGAATGTTGAATGTTTGGAGAATCTTAAGTTATTCTTTTCAGACAGATAGGTCCCCTCAGGATTCATGTCATTACTGGTTTAGTGTGTATGAAACTATGCAATCTAAAATTGCATCAAATTTTTCAATTCCATTTTTTAAAGAGATGGCATTGAAGCGTGTTGAAAATTGCAATTATTTTTTTACCTCTTTTTCAAAAGAATTGAATTCTAATGATTGATTTAATTAACCACCCCGTAATAGTAATCTTTTTAAATTTGTAATTTATTCTTATTTAATATGATGCTCATAAGTGTGGAAGGAAGTAGACGATCAGGAAAAACCTATTTAACAAATTATTTGAAAAAGCAATTTTCTTCTATTGCAGACTTTTTCCCTAACGACAAAGAACGAGCTTGGTTGTGGAAAAATTCACCACCTATTCCTATTGATAAAGAATCATTAAAAGCAAGTCAATTATGGTTTATGAATCAAACAGAAAAAAAATATTCTCAAGCAGAAATGAGTAACAAAAAATTAGTGTTTTTTGAAAGGGATTATCTTTCTCATTTGAGCTTTTCTTATGCTTTTGCGAAAACTTTCAACATAGATATTTTTACTGATATAAAAACAATTTGTGAAAGAAACTTAACAAACAGTAAGTTCAAAAGACCTGATTTAAGACTTATTTGTGATAATAATTATGAGCTTTTTTCAGAAAGAACAGCAAAAACTACTGAGAAAAATATTGAAACAATCTGGCTGAATAAAAATTTTGCTTCTAATTTATTTGATTTCTACAGAGATTTTTCAAGACAATATGAACCACGAAATTCTTTTTTAATCGAGCCAAATATCAATCCAACATTCTCAAGAAAAATCATAGAGAACTTTTTGTCTAATGTTGAATAATCGGATAAACAACACATTCTGTTGGTTCACAAGGACAAGGTGCATGTTTCTTTAAGTTTATCTCTTGATTGTAGATACCTTTTTCTAAGTCACCAATTTCTTTAAATGCAAAGATACAAGGATATATTTTTTTATCTTCTTTGATTGTGATAAATTCTTTTCCAGCTGTACAAATTATTTTGTTTTGATTTTGAACAATAGAAAATTTATTTTCATAATAAAATTCTTCAAACACCTTAATATACTCTTTTTCAATTTTCTTCTTATTTAGATGATTTAAAACTAATTTAATTTGTTTGTTTGAAGGTCTAATATCTTTTTTTGTTTTGTTGTTATAATAATTTTCACTAATTGTTATGAACCTGAATGTGAATTTTGTTGAATACTGTTCACATAACTGTAATAAACATTCTAAATTGTGCATATCAGAATTTGATTTTTGAAATGTTGTTGATAAATAAATTTCATAGTTGTCTAAACCAGAAGCTTTTCTTTTTTCTAATAGCGAAATTATCTTATCATAAGTGTTTATGCCCCTTATTTTATCATTAGTTTCTTTATTCCCATCTAAAGAAATGCTTAAACACAAGTTTATACTTTTAGATGCATATTTCATAGCTATTTCATGTGCTTTCTTTGGTTTGGTTCCATTATGATTCAAAAAGAGCGTTTTTAAGTTAGGTGAATTCTCAATTAAAAAAGCAATTATTTCTTCAAGTTCTTCAACTAAAAACGGTTCGCCTCCTGAAATGCTTATATCTTTAACATTTAGGAGCATATTTGTTTTTTTTAATTTTTTAATGTCTTGAAGTTTCAAAACTTTCTTCTCTTTATTTTGCCATATATTACAAGTTTGACATCTACTGTTACAATAATTATTTAATATTATGTTTAATGATTTGATATTCATTTTAGTCGCTGTTAAATTTGGCTAGTTTATATAGGGGAGATATTTTAGTAGCAGTTTTTATTAATTGTGCACTGACTATTTTTTTTGTCATTACTTCCTCGAGTAGTTTTTGAGGATCATACATTTCTGAAGCCCATTTTATAATTGAATAGCTTATTTCTTTTTGTAGTTTGGAATGCTCTTCTAATGAGTTTGGCGTGTTAATTTTTAACGATTCAATTATGCTTTTTCTTTCAACATCCGATTTTTGTAAAAATAATAATGCATCTGCAGCAATTTTACCGAGTTTAATGTGGTCTTTTACATCACCATAATCAATTAATGGCATTTGATTTAAGAAATATCTGTTGAACCCGATAGGTGATGATCCAACTAGAGATTGAATACTGTTTTGGTCCCACCATTTTGTGTTGTGGACAGTTACATTAGGATATCCCCATCTATTTGCTGCATGAGCAATTGATGTATCTGCTGTTAATAAAGCAGAACATTTTCTTTCTTGCATATGTTTTGATATTTGTGTTAGGTTATTATAGTAATTAACATTTATTCTATACAAATTATTTTCTTGTTTCATAAATTCAAAAAAGTTAGATATCCAACTATGATGTTGAATATCATGGTGATATCCGCCAATAATATGCATTTCTGCATGTTCGTTGACTTGAAGAATATTTTTATATGTTTCAAAAACCAATTTTGGATTGATAAATCTTAGTTTATCATTTGCAAAGGGGTTTATAAAAAAACTAAATGTGTTTTTATATGGTCTTTTGTTTATTTTGGCACTTTTTTTAATTCCAAAACTATCAAGACATTCACTCATATAGTCTTCTATGTTGCTGTTGCATAAAAATAAGTCGGGAGTTTTTAAGCGATCTATGATGATTTCATTTTTTTTCTTTTCAACAATGAGATGTCTGCCTGGAATGAATGCTATTGAGTTATTTTTCATACAAGATATGGTTTCAATTGTATTCTGCCAGTGACTTTCGAGAAAGTCTGGTTTCATTATTAAATCATAGGGTTTTATTTCTTTTAAGATGTTTTGAATTGTATAAGGTTTCATGTTGTTTGAATGATTATGATGTTGAGACAGTTTTGAAAAAATAGTTGCATCATGCTCATTGATCGATTCTATTAATGAATCAAGCATTTCTAATCCACTATATGAGTCTCCAATAAAATCATATGGATCAACATAAATAATTCTATCAGTTTGTTTTATTTTATCTTGAAATAATTTTTGAAATGCGAATTTATCATTCCATTCAGTATAATTCTGAGTCATGCTAATTAATTCTTCTCTTTGAAATAATCTTACTTTTTTACCTCTGAAAAATATGTTAACAGAACATTCTTTTTTGAAATTGGGTTTTTTTGTCTCTGAATATATTGGAAATGGAAAACCATAATTTATCTTTAACGATTGTTTGTTTTTTGAGGGTTTTATTTGAATTAGTTCGTTTTGGTTTAGTTCAATTAACACAGATTTATCATTTATTTCAGTTGAATCTAACAATTCATCTAGATTAGATAATATTTTGTTCAAATTATTGTTGAATGTATTTTTTAATATCATTATATTATTTATTCTAATCACCTGAAATAATTATATCTTTTATACTCATATTTGACCATGGTTGAGTTTTTGTTTCTAACCAATTGAATACTTTATTATAGTTATACATCTTGTTTGCATTTTTATCTATTGTTAGTATATCGCAGGGATTTTTCTTCGCTAGACGCTCATAATAATTGGACAAATATTGGTAGAATTCACAATCATATGGCTCCGTTAGTGATGTATTTCTATTTGTTTGGTTATTATTTCTTTTTAATAATATTTTTTTATGTTGTATCCATGGTTCTTTTAATGAGATTATCACGATCCACGGGATTTTAGTAAATTCAGAATCTAATTTACTTAAAGCGTTCAATAATAGGTTATTTTCGTCTGTTTTATACTTTTGATTTCTAGCATAAGAAAATGCAGCTATTGATGTTATCCAACGGTCTGCTATGACTGATCTTTTTTCTAATTTTTGTTGTGATTTTTTTATTCTTGTTAACTCTTTTTCAACAAACCAATTTATATCTTTTTTAATAGAATATCTGTCGGTTTTAAATGTTGGATATTTTTCATCTTTTTCTTCTTCGTCTGCTAGTTCTTTTATTATAAAAAAATCATATTTTTGAGAGAATTGTTTTGTAAAATATGTTTTACCTGTGCCGTTTATTCCTTCAATAGATAATATTTTGTGCATTTTATAAACTATTGTTTTTTATAAAACAATTAGCTTTTATTTGTCACTATTCAACAGAAATAACTTTTAGTTTATAAATTTTGTTTCATTTGTTGGTCTTGTTCTTATAATAAGCGAAAAATAGAACTCTTATTGTGATTCTAAATAGTTGAATGCGCTTAATGCTGCTTTTGCACCTTCACCTGCAGAAATCACTGTTTGTTTGAATGGAACGGTTGTAACATCGCCTGCTGCAAATACGCCTTTTCTCGAAGTTTGTCCTGCATTATCAGTTTTTATTTCTCCTCGTTCGTTAAGTTCTAGAAATCCTTTTAAGAATTCACTATCAACAAAGTATCCTATCTCAACAAACACTCCGTTAACTAAAAGTTCTCTTTGTTCTTTACTATTAGCATTTTCTACGACGAGTGCTTGCACTGTTTGTTCACCTTTGACTTCAACAGGTATGCTGTTTAAAACCAGCTCCACATTCTTTAAGGTTTTGACTTTTTCAACTTCAACAGGGTCTGCTCTAAATTCATCTCGTCTGTGAATTAGATAAACTTTTTTTGCAATCTTTGAAAGTTCTACTGCTCCACCAACTGCAGAGTTTCCACCGCCAACAATTGCTGCAATTTTATCTTTGTAGAAAGGTCCATCACAAGTAACACAGCTTGAAACACCCCTACCCATAAATTCTTTTTCACCAGGCACGTTCATTAGTTTTGGAATTTTTCCAGCTGCAAGTATTAAAGCTCTTGTTTTGTATTCTTTTTTGTTTTCAAGCGTCACATTAAATATTTTTTTCTCTTCTGAAACCTTTATGACGTGTCCTTGTATTATTTCAGCGCCCCACTTGAATGCTTGAGAATATATTTTTCCCATTAATTCTGCACCAGCTATTTTTTCAAAACCAGGATAGTTTTCTATGCTTGCAGGAAGTGCTGTTTGTCCTCCGATATCGCTGCTTATAACTATGGTTTTGAGTTTTTTTCTGCTGGCATAAAGTGCTGCTGTAAGCCCTGCAGCTCCCGCACCGATTATTAGAACATCATACATTTTTTCACCTATTTTTTATATATTCCTCTTAACTCCATCACTCTCACCATCCTTTTTATTGCGAGAATTTGAGCTGCAAGCCCCATGTCAATATTTTCTTCTTCGTAAACCTCATATACGCTGTCAAATGCTTCAACCATTTTATCTTTTAAGCGTGCATAAACTTCTTCATGTGTCCAAGAGTCACCAGTATTATTTTGTACCCATTCGAAATAGCTGACAGTAACTCCGCCGGCATTTGCTAGAATATCTGGTATGCTCATAATTCCTTTTTTGAAGAGTAGTTCTCTTGCTTCAGATGTTACTGGTCCGTTGGCTAGTTCAAGGATTATTTTTGCTTTGATTTTTTGAGCGTTATCTTTTCTTATTTGGTTTCCGAGTGCTGCTGGTATTAAAACATCGCATTCGATTTCCAAAAGTTTTTCGTTTGAAATATTCTTTGCATCTTTAAAATCTTTTACAGAGCCTGTTTTGTCTTTATGGCTCATCAATGCTTTAAGGTCGAGACCCTTTTCGTTGTAGACGCCGCCGTGAGAGTCTGAAACTGCAACTATCTTATATCCTTTATCTGATAGAAGTTTTGCGGCAGTTCTTCCTGCGTTTCCGAAACCTTGAATTGCAATTGTTGGTTTTTGTAATTTCATTTTTTGAAGTGCTTCTTCTAGTACAAATGTTCCTCCAAGTGCTGTTGCGATATCTCTTCCTTTTGAACCTCCAAGTTCGATTGGTTTTCCTGTTATCATTCCAAAAACATTATGCCCTTGAAATTTATGATATTCATCCATCATCCAGGCCATGATTTGTGGTGTTGTGTAAACATCTGGTGCGGGAATGTCTTTTTCTGGTCCTATAAATTGGTACATTGCTTGAATATATCCTCTGCTTAATCTTTCGAGTTCAGCTTCTGATAATTCTTTTGGATTGCAGATAATTCCTCCTTTTGCCCCTCCAAACGGTATGTCAACGATTGTGTTTTTCCAAGTCATTAGGAATGCTAGTGCTTTTACTTCTTCCATGTCAACTTCGTGATGATATCTGATACCGCCTTTTGTTGGTCCTCTCATATCATTGAATTGCACTCTGAATCCTTGGAATGTTTTTAAGCTTTTATCATCCATCTTTATAGGTATTGATACGTGTATTATTCTTTTTGGTTGTGTTAATAATTCAATAACACTTTCGTTTAGTTTCAATATTTTTGCTGCTTTGTTGAATTGAGAAACAGCATTATTCCAGGCTATAGATTGTTCCATTTTAGCTCACCTTAAAAATTTTTTAAAAAACCCCTTGGATTTTATAAGAACAGAATTCACACTTATTTTTAAACATATTGTTTTCTAGTACTAAAAATCCTCTTCTTTTAATGATTACAGCCTCACAATTTGGACAATAAGTGTTTTCATGTTTCTCTGAATAAACATTTCCTATGTATACATATTTCAGCTCTTCTTCTTTTGCTATGTTCATTGCTTTTATGAGTGTTTCAGGTGTTGTTGGTAGAAGGTTTGCTGTCTTGAAATCAGGATGGAACGCTGTAAAGTGCAAAGGTGTTTCGTTTCCAAGGTTTTTCCTTATCCATTCGCACATCGCTTTGATTACTTCTGTTTTGTCGTTTAGTGTTGGTATGATTAAATTTGTTATCTCTGTCCAAACTTTTTGTTGTTTTAGAATTGTGAGTGTGTTTAGGACTGGCTTTAGGCTTGCGGTTGTTTGTTTTTTGTAGAACTCTTCGCTGAAGCCTTTTAAATCGACATTTGCTGCATCTATGTATTTGCATAATTCTTTTAGTGGTTTTTCGTTTATGTAGCCGTTTGTTACGATGATGTTTTTTATTCCTTCTTTTTTTGCTAGTTTTGCAATTTCGATCATGTATTCATAAAATATTGTTGGTTCGTTGTATGTGTACGCTATGATTTGACAATTGTTTTCTTTTGTAAGTTTTATGATTTCTTCGGGTGTTATTTCTCTTATGTTTTTAGGAATGTCTCCTTGTGATAGTTGCCAGTTTTGGCAGTGTTTGCAGTATAGGTTGCATCCGATTGTTCCGATGCTCATTGTTTTTGATTGTGGAAAGAAATGAAATAATGGTTTTTTTTCTATTGGATCAATCGTGATTGTTGCAGGTTTGTTGTAAACAAGTGTGTATAGTTTTCCGTCTTTATTTTTTCTCACTCTGCAAAAACCTGTTTTATCTGTTTTTATGACGCATTTTTTTGGGCATAATAAGCATCTTATTTTTTTTTGTTCAAGTTGTTCATAGAATTTTGCTTCTTTCATGTTTTTTTATCTTTTTTTTTTAGTTGTTCTTTTTTTCTTTAATAAACTTCCCAAAACACATAACTACTAGTAAGTGATTAAAAAATAGAAAGATTTAAATATTAGAAGCTGTTTTCTACTATAAAATGGCATTATCTAAATACCAAAACTTAATACCAACACCAAAACAAAAGAGTAGACCACTCTGGAAAGTAGCACCATTCGTTTTAACACTAGCAATAGGAATCTATGGTGGATCTAAGTATCAACAAGCAGGCGGAATCAAAGGAATGCTCGCAGGCTTTGGAAATCATCTCGCATCAAAATACGGGAAAACAGAACAAACAATTCCCATCGACAGCACAAAAACAATCTATACAAAAACAGTTTCAATAGACACAACCATAAACAAAATTGCAAATCAAATACCTGAAGGAGAAACAGTTATAATAGACACTACAAAAATTGATACTTTAAACGAAAAATAATTTTCTTAAATTTTTTTTTGTTCATTTTCAAAAAATATTTATAACTCTAAAAAATAAAATAGTTTATGCGCTTTTCAAAAAGAATACTTTTCTTATCAGTTTTTCTCGGATGCTTTGCAGTATATCTACTAACACTAGCACCAACAGTGTACTGGGATGACTCAGCAGAACTTACAACAATCGCATACACTTTAGGAATAGCACACCCAAACGGATACCCGACATATACATTGCTCGGACATTTATTCACAAAAATACCACTCGGAACAATAGGATTTCGTGTAAATTTGATGTCTGCACTATTTGCAGCACTAACAGCAGCAATGCTTTATTTGTTGTTGCATGAATGGACAAAAAATGCGAGTCCAGGACTACTATCGGCAGGAATATTCGCTTTTTCATTTGTATTCTGGTCACAAGCAGTAATAGCAGAAGTATATACCCTGTTCATGTTTTTTATCGTAACAATAACCTACTTGATAACTATCTGGAAGAAGACAAATAAACAAAAACATTTGTATTTGTTAGGATTTGTTGCAGGTCTAAGCCTAACACATCACTTGATGATTCTGTTTTTAATACCCGCGTTTCTATATTTATTCATAACAAAAAACAATAATGAGTTTTTTGAATTTGATAAAAATATTCTAAATAAAAAACTCATAATAGTAATCATACTTCTGATGATTGGTTTAACACCATACTTATATTTACCAATAAGATCAGCACAAAACCCTGAAATTGATTGGGGAAACCCAGAAACGCTAGAAAACTTCATCACTCATGTAACTGCAAAGACACATCGATTCAGACAATTTGAACCTGATTTTGACAGAATTATCAAAAAAATAACACTAGCGATAGTTTACTTGATTTTACAATTCACAATAACAATTTTTTTCTCAATTGTAGGAGTTATAAATTTTTTCAAAAAAAAGAAATCAACATTACTATTCTTAACATTGATGTTCTTAATTAGTTTCACATTAGCAATTGTATTAGTTGTAAAAAGAGAAATTGCAGATATACAAATTTATTTCTTACCAACATACATGGTTTTTTCAATATTTATAGGTTTAGGGATTGACAGGACAATAAGACAATACATAAAAAATCGAAAAAAAAGAGTGATAACAGTCATTGCAGTATTGTTCTTTATTCTCATATTAAATTATTCATTATTCAATAAAACAGTAGACCAAAGCAGGAATTATAAACCAAAAGAGTATATAGATTACCTGTTTTCAAACATGGAAGAAAACTCAATCTTTTTAGCGAACTCAGACTCAGAAGTATTCCTATCATGGTATTATCAACAAGTCGAAGGAAAAAGATATGATGTAGTAGTGATACCGCGATTATTAATAACCTATAATCACTGGCAAAATAAAGCACGAGAAAAAATGCCGGAAATAAACTTTTCAGCTTTTAAATCAGAACAATACTCGGAACTTCCAATTTCAGGAGAATTTTTAACATTTATAGATAAATATAAACTAAAATACCAACAAGAATTACATAAACAAATACTACTTGACAGGATAATCAACAAGTTCATAGAAGACAACAAAAAACAAAAACCAATATATATGACTTCAAAAATGGATGTTTATGATATAGAAAAGTACAATAATCAGACAATTCTACTGAAAAAATTTAGCTAAGAAATCATTACTCTGTCGCCGATTTTTAAAGGCAATTTTTTGCGAGCACAATCATTCTTTAAAGAAAACTCCAAAGTATTAGAACTGCCCTCAATCAAGAATAAAACATTTTTAGGGGCTAAACTGTAATTCTTGTAGAAAGGAACAAACATTTTTTTAGAGCCAATAAAGCTGAAAGAAACAGTATATTCATCTTTTTTCAAAGAAGGAATATTAGTGATTATATTTCCAAACACATCAATTCTTACAACCTCACCTTTTTGTTCATTCAAAAAAAACTTTAACTCAGATTCAAGAATTGTTTTTTTACCAAAGCTTTCGTAGTTTTCTCCAGCCTCTAAAAAACCAGCGACTCTTGCAAAAATATCTCTTCCATGAAACGTTTTAGAAACAGCATCCAAACCCATTTTATCAATATCAATTTCAATAACCTCAACAACACCATCATCTTCTGCTGCAGGAAACATAAGACCATTATCAGGTCCAACAAAAAAATAATTATTGGTTTTTACAACAACTGCTTGGCGATTTGAACCAACACCAGGATCAACCACACATAAAAAAATACTGTTCTTAGGAAAACATTTGTAGTTTTGAAGAAGAACCCAAGCACCCTCTTTAATGCACTGAGGTGAGACTGCATTAAACAAATCAACAACCCGAGCTTCACTAAAAATAGAAAAGATTACTCCTCTCATAACCCCTAAATATTCTGAAATTCCAAAATCAGTAAGCGTCACAATCATGAAAGTTTGCAAAGAAAAAATTATTTATAAAACTTTATAAAAAAAACAGGATTTGAATAATTATGAATGAAAGAAAAGGAATAAACACAGTTATTCAAAACTCAATGAACAATTATCTTGATCCAATACTCATTTATACAATAAACTTAGATTCCCAAAACACAATAATTTCTAAACACACCGAAACAATAATCGATGATGTGATTTCAAACCTATTAAAACAGCAAACAAAACAATCTGAAAAAGAAAAATCAAAAGCTGACATAAAAAATTATTCCACACCAAAAAACTATGATTTACAACAACCAAAATATGGCTTATTAAAAGAAGATAAACAATACTTTTTTTCACCAGTAAAATTCACCATCAAAAAAGTACCCCAATATGAACTAGGAGAACGAGTATTAGGAAGAGCATTCTTATACACAAACGAGATAGAACTGCTTGAAACCTTGAGTGGACATGACTTCCAAGAAGTCTTAACACATGAACTTTTACACTTGCAATATCCAAACGACAATGAACTAATAATAAGAGATAAAACAAGAGACCGACTGGACTTTTCATCGAAGTGGAACTAAGCAAAACTTTTATAAACAAATGCCAAATACTTCAAGACTATTAAAACAATAAAATAATAAATTAAAATAACCAATATAAAAAAATAAAACGGAGGAATTTTTATGGAACAATGCAAAAACTTTTTGTTTTTGGTGTCTCATAAAAATAACTAATATAAAAAAATAAAACGGAGGAATTTTTATGGAACAATGCAAAAACTTTTTGTTTTTGGTGTCCCATAAAAATAACTAATATAAAAAAATAAAACGGAGGAATTTTTATGGAACAATCGAGACCATTGGACGCACTTAATCATTCAAGAAATAAAACAGTGTTGGTTGAGTTGAAAAATAACAAGCAATACATAGGAAAACTTATTGCTTTTGACATTCACATCAACACAGTACTCGACGATACTGAAGAAAGAGTTGACGGAACGCTTAAAAGAAAACTAGGAACAGTATTTATCAGAGGAGATACAATAACAATAATTTGTCCTCAATAAAGGTGAACATAAATGACAAAAGGAACTCCTTCTATGGGAAAGAAGTCAGGCAAAAAATCACACATAACTTGTAGACGGTGCGGACAACACACATATCATATTCGAAAGAAAGCTTGCAGTAGTTGTGGTTATGGCAAAAGCTCAAAACAAAGAGCTTACAGCTGGCAAAAAAAATAAAAACCTACTTGTATAATTCACTATTAATTATTTATTACGCGAGGATGCCGGAGCAAACCCAACGGGTTATGCTCCGTTGATGCGCAATGGCGAGTTCAGTTTTGCCTGAACTCACCGAGAAATAAACTTATACTTTTACGCGGGGATGCCGGAGTGGCCAAACGGGACAGGCTTAGGAGACATCCTGAAACAGACTTTTTAGTTATCAGAGTTTGTCTGAGACACCTGTTAGCTTAGTGCTTACGAGGGTTCGAATCCTTCTCCCCGCATCTCATTCTCTTCGTTTATTCAATGCGTTGAGAATTATTCTTCGACGCTCAAAAAGCGTTGCTTTTTGGCGCACTATTCAAAGCTTCGCTTTTCATACGTGATCCT
>JAHIUF010000020.1 GCA_018817005.1 Nanobdellota archaeon | reverse complement strand
TGTTTGACTCTAACTTTTCTTTGTCTAACACCATTTTTAACAACATCTTTTGATTTACAGAAAATACATTCCACATATATCACCAAATCATATTAAAAGAACACCCATATATAAATCATTCGTTAAATAGACAATACCCTACTAATATTTGAGAATAAAAACAGTAATAAAGAATAAAATTAAAGAATAAAATAATTATTTCTTGCCTTCTTCTTTTTCTTCAGGAACAAGCTGATGTATTATAACATCTGGAATTTCTGCTTCTTGTAGTTTCTTTCTAATCACATTAGACTCTTTACCAGTCATGGAAGCAATTATTTCATTTGCAGTTTTCTCATACATTACCCGCTTCTTCTCAATTTCTTCTTGGAAGTGTTTCTTTTCTTCCTCGAGAATTTTTAATTCATCTTGAGTAAGCTCGGTTTTACCAGACGAAATTTTTTCAGCGAAATTTCCTTCATTAATAAGAGCAATTGCTTTTCGAGCCTGAACACCTTCAACTTCCACACCCATAGAGTCACAGGTTCCAATAATTTCTTTGACTTTTTCTTTTAAAGATTTTCCAAGAAGAGCATCTTCTTTCATCTTAGCAATTTTTATTATTTGTTCAATTTTCAAATCAGCGACAAAATCTTCTGTCGGTCTTCCACTGCCTTTGGAAAGACCTGCTTCTTTTTTAATAAGAGCAGATGCAGGAGGAGTTCCTACTTTTACAGAGAATTCTTTTGTATCAGTATCAATAATTACACTAACAGGCACTTGCATACCCTTAAAAGATTCGGTTTTTTTATTAATTTCAGCAACAACCTGACCAATATTTACACCCATAGGACCAAGTGCAGGACCAAGTGGCGGTGCAGCTGATGCTTTTCCACCTTCAATTAATGCTTCAACAGTTTCTTTAGCCATATTAAGACCAAGAAAAAGATGATGCTTTATAAATATTACTGTTCAATAAAATGTGACAATAGTTATTGGATTGCTTTTCACATTCTATTGTCTGAAGGAAATTATTATCAGTCTAATTTTTAATTTCCTTTAGTACAAGTCAGAAATGAAACAAGACCAAAAAATCATGGTATTTTTAAATAAAGAATCGGAATATATTTATCATCAGTCATAGGATTTCTAAACTCTTTATCAATCACAAAGGCATTAGCATCCACTGGTGCTTCACGACTAGCAAGAAGGCTATACCCATTTTCATCTCGGACAATAATATCTGACTTAAGAGATGTTATGTACCCTTTATAATCATAAAGAACTCTCATCTCAAGCAGCTCAAATTCAGAAACAGGATTATTATCAGAATCAACAATCACACCATCTTGAAACAACAATTGTTTAAGCTTGGACATAAATGATCACAATAAAAAAGAATTGTGCAGAAATATTTAAAGGTTTATATCAAAAAACAGAATCTAAGACAACAAAAAGAAAAAAAAGAAAAAAAACTTTCAATTTATAAAATATTCTTCAACAAAACCACAAACAACTCGAAAGACCTGTTCCTGAGATATCTTGTTGGTGTCAAGCACCAAATCAAAAACATCATCATTTCTTATATCAAAGCCGTAAATCCTTTGAAACAAACATCTAGTCTCATCATCTTTCATATTTACAATATCAAGCGCCGATTCATAGGATATATTGCTTCGTTTCGAAACTCTTTGAGCTCGAACACTAAGATCAGCCTTTAAATAAATCTTCAAACCAGTGTTAGTCAACCATGGAAGACTCCAAGTATCAATAACAACATTTCCTTTTGCTACTTCATTCAATAATATTCTATCTGAAAGGACATCTAAAGGAATATCTTTATCAAGTCTGCTCTTAAAAAGCCTGATGCCATCATTACTTTCCCAAAAACCAGTGTTATAGCGAGTGTTTTCCAAATCAACTGTTTTTCCCTCATATAAATCCCGCAGGATCCCAGAAGGATGAATAACCCTTAAGTTATAATTACTTCCAATCTGATTTGCAATCGTCGATTTGCCAGAGCCAGAAAATCCAAATAATACGATGATTTTGTTCATCCTAATCGATACTCCTTTTCTGCAAGTAAAACTTTATTTGAGAAAAATTGGTTTGCAATTAAATCCCTAAAATCAAGACCACGAGATGTTAAACAAACAACACCACTTTTTTCTTCAGCCAGACCTAAATTATATAGAACATCATGAAAACCCAAAAAGATATCTTCAAAGCAGATGTCAAATCGCCTTTGAAAATCTTTTTTATCAAAAGATTCAATATTGTAAATAACATATTGCCGCAGTTTTTCTTCTTGGTTCAAAAAGAAGCAACTTTTAACAGGCAAAATCCCTAAGCTTAAGGAATCAAAATACTCAGTGATTGCTTTTTTGCAATTTTGTGAATTACAACTATTTCTATAATGAACATTTTCTGCATAAGTTCTTGCACCCGCTCCAAAACCAATCAAGCTCATTCCTGAAAAAACATAATCTTCCTGAAGAAAACTTCCTTTTTCAGGAATCACATACCTGTTATGGCAATCCTGAATATAACCTGCATCCAAGAACAACTTTCTTCCTAAATCATAACATCTGTAAATGTTAGGTGCACTCATAAGATTTTTTTTTCTTGCCTGAAGATGAGTGTTTGGCATCAATCCTAATGCATACAGTTCTACAGTTTCAGGCTTTAACTCCAACACCGCTTTTACTGATCTTTCAAAACTCTCAACAGTTTGTCCTTCAATACCTATCATCAAGTCTAAAACAAGGTTTGGAACTTTCAACTTTCTTAATGTTTTAATAGCATTTATAGACACATCTGAAAAATTATTCCTTCCACATAGTTTTACTTCGGAATTATCAAAGGTTTGTAACCCTAGGCTTACCCTGTTTATACCTAGTCGCATGAATTCACGGAATTTTTCATATTCAACTGATGAAGGCGTGGCTTCAATACTTATTTCATCAGCAGTATTTAGTATTGCCGGATTTATATTTAGAAGAGCACTAATTATTCTCCCTAGTTCAGAAGACGAAAGAAGAGAGGGAGTTCCTCCGCCAAAATGTAGTGTCTTAATAATTCGATTTTTTAGTACATCTCTATACATATCTATCTCTTTTAGAAGAAAATCAACATATTTTTTGCGCAATAATTCTCCTTGATCAACTATTTTCAGATATCCACAATAAGAGCAAATCTGCTTGCAGAAAGGTATGTGTATGTATAGATTTAATTCTCTGCTAAACTTCGCTTTTTTCAAAGAAAAATCATCCACTTTTTTATAGACTCTTGGTGTTGGATAAACATATACTTCTGGATGAAATTCAAAACGATTAACCTTTTCCGCTAATTTTATACTTTTCATAACCATAATAGTGCTTAAGAACTATTTTAAAATTTGCTACCCCTAAAAAAGGTAGTAAAAGAAAGATTTATAATAAACAATAAATTCTTATTATTAAAACAATGATTGAAGAAACTCTACAAACACTACAAGAACTAGGACTAAACAAACGAGAAAGCATCTGCTACTCAACACTACTAGAACTAGGTTCATCAAAAACTGGCGAAATTTGCAAAAAAACAAAGATACCGTCATCAAAAATATATGAAATATTAAATAATCTAATGCAAAAAGGATTTGTTTCATACATCATCAAAGGAAAAATCAAGCACTATCAAGCATCAAACCCACAAATATTACTGAATATAATTGAAGAGAAAAAAAAAAAAATCAAAGAAATTATGCCAGAACTTCTTCTGAAGCAAAAACTATCAAAAAAACAAAGCGTTGAAATGTATGAAGGACAAAAAGCATTATTTGCAGTCTTCAACGAACTAATAGCAAACGCGAAAACAAATGAAGAATACTTAGTATTTTCTATAAACGAAGAAAACAAAAGTAAACAAATAAACCTGTTTTTAAGAAACATAACACTTAAACGAAAAGAAAAAAAACTTGACGTAAAACTGTTAAAAAACATGAAATATTATGTAAAAGAAAAACATTCAAAATTAAAATTGAGATACACTAATTTTAACCTACCACAAGGAATAACAATATTTCAAGACAAAGTCATAATATTATCTTGGGAAAAAGATCCTATGGCGATAAAGATAGAAAGTGAAACATTTGCAAAACAGTTAAGAGAATTCTTCTTAGAGCTTTGGACAGTTGCCAAAGAATGAGGCTTTCTGTTGCAAATAACGACTTAAATCTTAGAACTTTTGATTCAATCAACAAATTTCAATATATCTCTCAAATCTTTGCCATCTACAACGACATCAGCAATCTTTGCAAGTTTTTCAGACTTACAATTAAAAGCTATAGAAAAACCGGCTACTTCTGCAATATGAACATCGTTTTCGTTATCACCCACAAAGACACACTCTGAAAGGGGCAAGTTCTCTGTTTGAGCAATCATTCTCATACCAGTAGCCTTATGCTCCATGTCAAAAGGTGTGTGTTCACCATGAGTAATTAAGCCCTTGTCATCAAAGAAAACTCTGTTTAAAAAAATATAGTCAAATAATCTTTCATAATCACCAAACACTTTTCTTAAAACCAAATCAATACTACCAGAAATTATCGCGATTTTAAAACCCCTTTTTTTAAGTTCATGCAAAGTCTCAAGAGCACCAGTATGAAGATAAATGCCTTTTATAGCATTTAAAAGGTCATTCTTTGTAAAAGCATTTTGCTTCCAAAGCTTCAAATCATGCTCAAACCACTCTTGATAAGAAATTTTACCGTCAAAAAAGTCTTGTCTTGCCTTATCACGAGCCAAACCATCAGTCTTCAAATTATCATGAATAGTATTCCAAATATAATCAGTACCATCAATTAATGTTCCATCAAGGTCAAAACAAATCAATTTGTATTTCATAAAAAAACTGAAAAGATAAAGACTATTTAAAGTTTTCACAAAGATTTTTATAAAAAAACACATTTCCAGATGCAAAAATGAGCTTAAGACGAAATAATGATTTTTACGACCTTTTAATCGTTGTATCAAAAATATTATATTATCCTTTTAATAAAATAAAGGTTTCAGGTACGAAAAACATACCAAAAAAAGGTCCTGCACTTCTGCTTCCAAAACACAATCTTGTAAGAGATGTGCCTATAGAAGGAATAATTATCAGAAATGAGTGCAGAAGAAGAGCATACTTTGTGATGAAAGATACCCTGCCAAGACTTCTTGACTATGCAGGCGGAATAAGAGTGAGAAGATCAAAAGATGTCAAAGAGACGAATTATAATATGAATAAAATCATAGAAAAACATAATCAAAAATATAATAACAACACATTAAAATTAGTTGGGGAAGCATATAAAAAAGGAGAACTGGTCATAGTGCACCCAGAAGGCTGCAGCATTGATAAAAAAATGCTTCCATTAAAAAAAACCTTTATCAACTACACAACTAATTTTCAAAAAGAAAATAACATAAAAATCCCTATAATCCCTATAGGAATTGAATATGAAAAAAAGATGTTTAGAACACATACACACATACGAATTGGAGAACCTGTAAACGCAGAAACAAATGATTTGGTTAATAAGTTATATTTTCAAATAAAAACACTTTCAAACCTATAACAAAAGTTATAAATAACTTTCTAATAACAAACACATTATGAAAATTGCAATTATTTGTCCAAAACCAAGTCTTGCAAGTAAAAATATAAAAGAACATTTAATAAAATTATATCCATTCGAAAACAAGAAAGACTTCTATGAGTTAAAAACCAAAGATAAAAAAATAAGAATTTATTCACCAGAAAAAAGATCTGTCTCCCACGAAAATATCGATGAGGAAATAACTGCAGATTTATTTATATTTGCAACAACGCACAGAAGTAAATCCCAAATTCCTTCATTAAGCGCGCACATACAAGGAAACTGGGCAAAAGCAGAACTGGGAGGAAAGGATAAACAACTATGCGCGGCTCCAGCAGCATATATTAAAGAAGCAATAAAAAAACTTGAAGAATTAGCACAAGGAACTCATTACGACGTAGTACAAGAATGCACACATCATGGTCCTTACATGAAAAAACCAGTCTTCTTCATCGAAATAGGTTCAAATGAAAAAGAATGGCAAAACAAAGATGCAGGAGAGATAATTGCGAAAACAATAATGCACGTCTTAACAATGAAAATACCTGTGTATCAAACAGCAGTAGGGATAGGCGGACTTCATACAATGACTTCTTTTAAAAAGATTATAATCAACTCAGGCATCGCAATTGGCCACTCATGCCCAAAATACATGCTTGAATATTTGGATAAAGAAATGATTGTTCAAGCCCTTGAAAAAACAGAGCCAAAAGCAGATTTGATAATCGTAAACTGGAAAGGACTAGGAACCGAAAAAGCAAGAATCATGAATATTCTAGAAGAGTTAAATGTTAAATGGAAGAAAACAAAAGAATTCTAAAGAAAATTTTCCTTTAAAATCTCACGGTCAACCTCAGGAACAATTTGTTCCCAATCATCAAAAGAAAGCCAAAAAACCTCATCAGCTTCATTTGCACAAATCTCACCAACCCAATCATCAACAACAAAATAGTGCAATTCATAAGTTTTATTATTCATAAAATCCTGCTTTACATCTAAAAAATGAAAGTCTTTCACATCAACAGAGAGTTCTTCTTTAACCTCTCGAAACAAAGCATCTTCTGGCGATTCACCAGCTTCAACACACCCTCCTGGAATAGACAAAACCCCTGGAAATGTTCTTTTATTCAAAGAACGCTTTTCTGCAAGAAACAAATTATCTTTAACTAATAAAAAACCAACGCAAAGCTTTACAGGTTTCATAATACTACAAATAACTTATAGAATAAAAAACTTTTGAAAAAAAAAAGATATAAAAAAAAAATAGAATAAAACTTTTTTTATTCTTCCTTATCCTCTCTACGAATTACTTTTACAGAATCAATCTTAACAGTTATAGGAATTGGTACTGCAGCTTCCAAGAGTTCAACAACAACTTCTTCTTTTTGCTTGTCAACTCTCGTAATCTTACATTTTTCACGCTTGAAAGGACCAGATATTATTTCTGCAATATCATTCTTTTCAATGTTAACATCTTTTTTAACCTGCTCAAGCATGTGCTCAATTTCAGAATAGTTAACTTCTTGAGAAAGAATACCTCTTGCGTAAGGAACACCAAAAGCTGCTTGCTCAGCATCAGCTTTACTTGCAGACTCTAAAAATATATACCCCCTCATACCATGAGGTCTTATAACTGAAAAAACATCAAGCTTTTTTCTTGTAGCATTACTAGAGACAAAACTCATAACCTGATCTTCACGATTAGCAGTCGTTCTCAAAGCAAAAATCTTAGTTTCAGGTCTAGGACCTTCTTTAGGCTTTGGAGCTTCAATAACTTCATCTACAAGCTCTTCTTTTGTATCAATCTCTAAAAAAGCCTTTACAGGATCAATATCCTCTTTCGTTGAATCATCCTTTTTTTTCCTTGTTTTTATAGTAATTTCTCCTAACATTTTTTTCAAAATAACAATTGATTTACCAAGCTCAAGATGAATCCTATTGCACCAATAACTGCAATTCCTAGTCCTGAAACCTTGACAATCACTTTGTACTCCTCTTTATCTGGTTTTTTAGTAATTTTTAAAACTCTAATGCAATGACTTATGTAACTTTTTATCTTATACCAATCCATTTTAATCAACAAATTCTATTCCTAATTCATTCTCTATATCTTTTTTTCTATCAACCGATTTATTACTACCACCACCAATAATTTGGTTGCTTTTAACACCGGTTATTATAAGCATTGTTCTAATTGTTCCTTCCAAATCGTTTGTTATCTGAGCACCCCAAATAATCTTTGCGTCTTCATCAAGTCTTTCTGAGATTGTTTCAACTACTTTTTTTGCTTCTTGAAGTGTCATATCAGGACCACCAGCAACGTTTATTAGTGCACCATTAGCACCTGAAATATCTGCATCAAGTAAAGGATTATTTATAGCTTTTTCAACAGCTTCTACTGCCCTATTATCAGAATCTGACTCACCAACACCAATTAAAGCAACACCACCATTACTCATAACAGCTCTGATATCTGCAAAATCTAAATTTACAAGACCTGCTTTTGTAACGAGTTCGGCAATTCCTTTAACAGCATTTGTTAAAATTTCATCTGCTACTTTAAAAGCTGTGTGAAGAGGAAGTTCTGGCGCAAGTTCTAAAAGCTTATCGTTTGGAATAACAATTAATGTGTCAACATTTTTTTCAAGTTTATCAAGACCTAAAGCTGCGTTGTCACGTCTTCTTTGACCTTCCATTTGAAAAGGAATGGTTACAACACCGACTGTTAAGCAACCAAGTTTTTTTGCAACCTCTGCAACTATTGGCGCTGCTCCAGTTCCAGTTCCACCACCAAGACCACAGGTTATAAAAACCATATCAGCACCAGACAAAGCTTGTTTTATCTCATGCTCTGATTCACGGGCTGCTTCTTCACCAACCTTAGGAATGGAACCTGCCCCAAGACCTTTTGTTAGTTCTTTTCCAATAAGAATTTTTTTGTCTGCTGATGTATAAAGCAAATCTTGAGCATCAGTATTTAATGCAATAGTTTCACATCCAATAACTCCAACTTCAGTTATACGGTTTATCGTATTGTTTCCAGCACCACCACAGCCAACAACCTTAATCGTTGCTTTTTGCTTTGACAGTAATTCTTCTAGTTCAGCATCTAAAACATTCTTTAGTTTTGATTCACCAGAGGTTATTTCAGGATATTTTTCTTGGATCATTTAACACCTCCTCACAAATTCATATATAGATTTTTATGAGGATTTAGCTTTATAAATTTTATGATTTTTCTTCGGGAGAAGAAACTTTCTTCTCAACAGTTTTTTTCTCCACAACCAAATCTTTTACTTTTGTAAGTCTAATAACTTCTTTTTGTATGTTATTCTTAATTTCTGCCGACAAGTCCTGCTTTGTTTTGATAACCGCTTTTGTTCCAGTAACACTTACTAATTCAAAAGCAATGCCTCCCAGTTCCAAAACAACTTCTACTTGTTCTTTAAGATCAATTATGATTTTTTTAACATCAACATCGTAAACTAAGTCACGACTTGAAAGCGGATGATTAAAATCTACAATAACTCTTCCCCCGCTAGCAGTTCTAATTATTCCAAACATACCATCAACATTAACTTCTAGTCCTGAAAAAGGCGTAATGTTTTGTTGTCTAAATATTTTCATTGGAACAAGCTTTAACAGTTCTGCTTTTTTCCTGCCAAAACCATTATCAGGTTCAACATCAAACTCGTGTTTACCAACACTTTTGCCAACAAGACCTTCATCAAGTCCTTTAATCAAGTGTCCTTCACCAATACAAACAGTTATAGGCTTGTAAACAGCATTTTTTTGATCAAGATTATTATCCTTTGCAATTTTTTCAATCGTTGTGTCAAACACAACCGCACCATCTTTTATCTTGCCAGTATAATCCAACTCGATAAAGTCTCCTTTTTTTATTTTTGTGCTTTCCAATTTAGCTCCTCATTTTTTCTCGTCTAAAACATTTGAGAATATTAAAAATAAGTAAATAAAGACCATATATAAAGGTTTCGGTAGAATAAAGGACTTGGAAATGTTCCTTTTGAGAGATTGACCCTTTTAAGCCTTTCGAAAAAATAAAAATTAAGAATAACTATTTTTTATTGCTTTACCTATACCTACCAGAACAACCCCTCCCAGAATTCCAAAAACACCTATTTTTATCAAATCATTTCCTTTTTCTTCAGACGGTTTTTTTCTCCAATTCTCGGCCTTTTCTCGTAGCTTTTCTTTGTTGAAATATATCCCGCTGTCTCCTAGCTCTTGTGCTTGTAATTCTTGTTCTATTTTAGTCCCATTCATCTTCTATTTCCTCATCTTCAAATATTTGTATTGGTTTTAGTCTTCCATCTTTGACAACTTTTATATGATATTTTTCTTCAGCATAATTATCAAATGCATTGTTACTTGCTCTAATTTCTACTATGTCTGTTTCTGAGAGGTCATCAATTATTCTTTTTAGTGCTTTCTTCTTGTTTTTTAAGTTCATTTTCTACCTCCTTCTCACTTATTCTAAATATTGGCCAAGTACATTTTGAACAGCTTGCTCTTGCTTGCAAACTATCTTGTTTTCGATATTTTTGAAACTCAACTTCTGCTTTTTCTTCTTTATAGTTGCATTTAGGACAATTATAGCTTATCAGAAGGATTAAATCATTATCTTCCTTCATTATCCAGTAATGCACCTTTGAGAAATATCTTTTTGGAGTTGAACCTTTATCTTCCATAAGCAAGTTCTTTTTATTTATGCTCACTCTACAAGGATGTACAATGGCAGGTGTCTTAGTTATATTATGATTAAGTGATTCGGCCACTTCTTCATTTACTTCTAGTCTTAGAAAACCTCTGTTTGTTTCAATCCACAGTTCATAACCTGCTTCTTGATCTTGTTCATCTATCAACGGCATCACATAAAGCATATCTACTTTATCGTGTAATTCGTATCGTTTATCATTAAATTCAATAAACGGGTTTTTGTGTCCTTGAAATAACTTGATTTTATACCTCCCTCAATTCCTCTTTTATTTTCGTTGTTCAAATTGTTCTATACTGGTTTTTAATTCAGAAAGTTGCTTTTTGTTCATATCTATCCAAACAAATCCTCTATTAGCAATTACTGCTAATCTACAATAACTTAACTTAGCACCATCTATGTTTGGAAATATTCTAACGCCTTTGGCTTTGTCATTTACTTCAAATCACAGATGACATCAAATTTATCTACGAAAAAACAATAACCAAATATGGAACTGGAGCCAAAATTGATGCACCAAAAAAATTTCTAGGTAAAAAAGTATATGTTCTAATTAGAAAAAATTAGTTTCCACGCAACGCCGGTAGAAAAAAAGTTTGTTTAAGATCGTAATCTGTTTACACTTCTAATATTTAGCTAAATTTTTGTTTCTCGGTGATATTATGGAAACATTAACCGAGAAGAAAAGAAAATGGTTGATAAGGCAATTCAGGTCAGGTAGAAGTGCAACTTCTATAGCTAGAATACAAAAAGTTAGCAGGC
>JAHIUF010000019.1 GCA_018817005.1 Nanobdellota archaeon | reverse complement strand
TGCTTCATGCTCGTAAGCTTTAACCTGTTACAGGAACACAATAGAACAACTTTAAGAAAAACCTTACGGTTTTTCTAAGCCAATTCAACTGCGGGTCTTAACAGACCAACGCAGTATTTTTGGCGAAGAAATAAATTTTTCTTTTATTTAAAAATATGCCCCTTTTTTTTGGTTTTGAAAACTCTTTGTCGATAATAAAAAATACTTTTACATCCTTATTTTATACGTTTCTTCTTTTCTCGCTCGTAACACTCTTTTTTTTATTAGGTTTTTAGGGCTTTTTCCAATAAGTTTATATATTTTAGTTCATGTATTCTTCTTTATGAAATCTGAGGACTTGTTTTTGTTCAGTTGGAGAAAACTTTGGATAGTTGTTGTTGCAGGCTTTGTTTCTATTCTACTTCACAACTTTATCGGTGCGTTGTTTGGGTTTGAAGAGGCTTTTTTCTTTATCATAGTGATTTTTGTTATTCCTATCTATATTTTAATAATGGCTGTGTACAGCATTGTTTATCTTGTTAAGAAGAGAAAGTAACTCTGTTCAGGTAATTGAAGTCCGCTCGAAAACATATAAATTATTTTGTACGATGTGTTTCTGTGCATCACATTCTTCCTTTTATTCTTTCTCCCCGATATCTTTTTATTTTATTTAAGAATAATATGCCCGTACCGAGATTCGGACTCGGGTCGTAAGCTCCGCAAGCTCATATGCTATCCAGGCTACACCATACGGGCGAATGAAAATGTGTGTGTTTTATTAAAATTTGTTTATTTTTATAAATTGTTCTCTTTCAGGACCAACACCAATCCCTGCAATCTTTACATTAACGAATTTTTCAATAAAAGAAATTAATTTTTTAACATTGTCGGGTAGTTTTTCATATGTTTTAATTTTCGAAATATCTTCCTTAATAAAGGACAAGTATTTGATTATGGGCTTTACATTTCTACTTTCATATTCTGAACTGGGCATATAATCTATTTTCTTTCCATTCAGTTCATAAGCAACCACTAGAGGTATTCCTGGAAGTGTCGTTTGAGAAAAAAACTTTAAACAGTCAAACTTGTTAATATGTAATTCGTCAACACCATTTAAAGAACAATTTTGACGCAGCATTACTAAGTCCAGCATTCCGATTCTCCTGGGTCTTTTAGTTGTTGCGCCATATTCACCTGTCAGCATTCGAAGAGCTTTTCCAACATTGAATAAGTCATTTGACTTTAGCAGTTCTAAAGGATTCGAATTCTTAAGCTCGGCTTTTTCTATGTGTGTATAACCAGATCCTTCCATACAATAATTTTCAGATTTTAAGCCACCAAACTCTGATATAAAAGGTCCGTTTCCTACACGAGACATTATAGCTTTTGCAACGCCAATAGTTTTATCGTGATATTTCAAAGACAAATCTCCGCCTGTATAAGCTGCTGCCGCAACAGTCCTGCTGGAAGTCATATATGGAACGCAACCATACACTACATCTAACATGATTGATTGTGCGCCTTCAAAAAAAACATTTTTCCCTTTAGAAACCATTTTTTCCATAAACAAAACATCTGAGCAAAGAAACTTTTTTATTTTTAACATACATTGATGAAAGCTATTGACTTCTGTTTCAACAATAATCCCTTTCAAGTTATGTTTTTTAATAGTTGATAAAAGATTTTCTTTGACGATTTGTTTGAATTTTTTTGTATCAGAAAAATAATCACCCATTCGAATGTTTTTAATTTGTCGACCTTCAGCTCTCATGGCTCTATCAGAATAAGCAGGTCCAATACCATTGTTGGTACTCCCAATAGCTCCACCAAATAGTCCGTCTAAATAAATGTGGTGGGGTTGAATAATAGTTGCCAGAGAAGAAATCAACAGTCTTTTGTTAAGTTTTAAGCCGTAAGATTCAACTTCTTTTATTTCTAACAAAAATTTTTTTGGATTAATAACGCATCCATTGCCAACATATAATAATTTGTCTTTATAAAAAATACCTGATGGAATCTGATGTAAAGCAATTTTTATATTTCCAACTTCTAAGGTGTGGCCTGCATTCGCACCACCATTAAATCTTGCTACAACATCATAATATTTTAACATAGTATCCATGACTCTGGCTTTTCCTTCATCACCATATTGCAAACCAATCAACACAGTGGATTTTCCTTTTTTAACCATTTTTTATCTCACTTTAAGTTTAATAATTTTAAAAATTCTTCACATTGTTGTTCTGCTAAACCAGAAAAAGACTTTTGAAAGCATATGTTTTTCAATTGATTCTCATTTAAAGGTATGTTTTTATCATCAGCCAAGCGTTTTAATAAATCATTTTCTCCACCTTTCAACTTTATATTTTGAGAAACAGTTAAAGAGTGATTCTTTATAATTTCGTGGATCTCTTGCCTATCACATCCTTTTTTTACGCATTCCATCAAAATATCTTCTGTTGCTAAAAAAGGGAGTTCTTGCTCTAGCAGATTTTTCGCCACCAATTCATAAATTTCTAATCCAGAAACTACTTCAATAAGGCTATCTAAAATATATTCTGTAAGCATAAAGTTTTCAGGAATATCAATTCTTCTGATTGCTGAATCATCCAATGACCTTTCTAGCCATTGCTCTGCATAAACCTGATAGAAATCATTTAAATTATTCATAACTTTTCTGGCTAAAGAGGATATACGCTCACATTTTATCGGGTTTCTTTTATAAGGCATGGCTGAACTGCCAACTTGTTTCTTTCCAAAGGGCTCATCAATTATTTTAAGACTTGAGAGAAGTCTTAAGTCAGTTGTGTATTTTTTAGCAGACGAAGCTATATTTGCAAGTAGAAAAGCAATTTTTACGTCTAATTTTCGAGTGTATGTTTGTGTTGATATGGGAAAAACTTTTTTAAAACCAAGTTTTTTAGACACTAAAACATCAAGTTTTTGGACCTTTGATTTGTCGTTAAATAATTTTAGAAAAGAAGCTTGTGTGCCTGTTGTTCCTTTAACACCTCTAAATGGGATTTCTAAACTATCCATATCTTCTAAGTCCATCAAAAAATCTTGTGCATAAACACAAAATCGTTTGCCAATGGTTGTTGGCTGTGCAGACTGAAAATGTGTATAGCTAAGTGTGGGAATGGCCTTTGTCTTGTTTATTAGCTTAGTAAAAGCTTTTAACAATAACAACAATTTATTTCTAATAATGACTAAAGCTTTTTTTTGCAATATTAAATCTGTATTGCACTTAACAAATTGAGAGGTCGCACCCAAATGAATTATTCCTTTAGCTTTTGGACATAAATCACCATACGCCATTATTGCAGCCATCACATCATGTTTTAATGTTGATTCATAATGATTAATAAGCTTTAAATCAATTTTTTCAAGATTCTCTTTTAATTCTTTTATCTGACTTTTCGAAACTTGTTTCAGTCCTAAATCATTCTGTGCCTCTGCAAGAGCAATCCAGCATTGTCGCCAGGTTCGCATAATGTTTTCTTTTGAAAATAAATATTTCATATCAGAAGAAGAGTATTTTTCAGCCACAATATTTTTGTAATCATCCATGACTTAAAAAGTAAAAAACTTTGGTGTTTTTATAATTTTCCCCCATTTCTTTTTACTAATATAAATTATCTTGAGAACATTTGAAGGTTTAGAAATTATGAAAAAACCCTGCAAAAACCAATTTAACTACTTAATGGTGGTAAAAAAGAAAAAGTTTATAAATGGTTGAGTGCTAACAACAAAGAAATGAAGAAAATAATCACATATATCCTAATAGCTGCAAATTCACTATTCTTAAACAGAAGTGCAGAAAAAGAAGATATAAATAATGATTCTACGAGAACAATTGATCTTTGTTTGGCATATGAAAATGACAGAGATAAAGAATTCGAAGAAGCACTCAAAAAAGCCAATGAAACATTAAAACCATACAATTTAAAAGTAGAATTAAAAGAAAAAGACCCAATTCAAATACCAACCAAGAAACAATACTCCCACAATGATTTAATTACAGGAATAAGAAACTCTTGCACAGACACACTAGATCATTATTTCACCCTAATGACAGGAGATTTATCTTCTAAAAAAACAAATCAATACATAATATCAAATATGAGAAATAAAACAACAATAATTGATTCCGACTGCAACGAAGAACTTCTAGAAAAAATAATAGTCCAAGAAATACTAAGACTTTTCACAACAAAAAAAGAATTCGTTCTAACAGAAGAAAACATGCAAGAGTATTTCAAGAAAATAAGTGAAGAAAAAATTACCAAGAAACACTCAAAACAATTCACAAAACACACTAATGAAATAGAAAAAGGCAAAGATAGAACTCTGACAATAAATATGGGACTCGACAACGTTTCAGAAGAAACAGCCCGAAGACTTATAGAAAATAGTTCTAAAAATTATTATGAAAACTTCGGAATAAAACTAGAACTAAAAGGAATATATCAAACCCCGATAGGAACTAAATTTGGCCGCGATAAAGAATATAATAATTTAATAGATGCTGCAAAAGAAAAAAGCGACATATACATCATATTAACAAACCAAGACTGGTCTCAATTTAAAAAAAATAGTTATTCAACACCCATAGGTCAAGCAGAACCTTACAAAGGATTTTGCTGGGTAGAAACAATTCATGAAGAAAAAATGGTACAAGGCACTGTTAATCATGAAATTGCGCACTTATTCGGCGCGCCTCACGTATATTTAAAAAATGCTGTTTTAACACCACAAGCTCATAATCAACAAAGATGGGCGCCAGGAACAAGAAAAGTCATACTTCAAAACAAATACAAAACATGGAATAGATACTAGTAAAAATTAAATCAAACAACTCCAACAATCAGTAAACCTTCTCAGCAACTGTTGCAGGCGAACGCCGACCAACAATCGGACCATCACGAACATCAAACCCTGCACGCACAAGATTTATACGAACCATTGTTGCACAAGAATAAGTTGCTAAGATACCACCACGACGAATTCGTTCCCCAACATCTTTAAGAAATTCTTCAGACCACATCTCAGGATGTCTTGCAGGTGAAAAAGGATCAAAAAAACAAACATCAAATTCTCCTTTTAAATGTTTCACAGTCTCTCTTGCATCACCAACAATAATTTTCATATGAACATTTCTATGTTTCAACTCATAATTACTTTCAACCATTTCTTGCAACAAACCATAATTTTTGAACCTTGTTTTCATCAGAATAATCTTTTTTAATATTTCTTCATCAGCTTCAAGACCAACAACCTCAATCTTGCAATCAGGGTTTTCTTTTAAAGCAACATCGAGAGTTGCAGCAGTATTATAACCAATACCAAAACATATATCAAGAATTCTAATAACGCCTTTCTTAGCAAGCTCTTTTATTTTACAAGGCGCCGCGTATTTCTTGAAAGCCTCCTCTTCAGCCCCGGATATTGAGTGATAAGTTTCTTTAAAAGTATCATTTAAAAAAGTCCAAGATCCGTCACCTGTTTTTAATTTTTTCATAAAAAAACCTCACATTAATATTTTCACTATAAAGAATAATATTGATAAAATCAAAAACAAGCCATATTTCCTGATTATCATCATAACAATATTTGAAAAACGCTTGTTTTTTGAATGAAGATATGTCAAAGAACCTGCTGGAAAACCATAAAGAAACACGAGTGTTGATAAAATAGGAAGGTATTGTTTGTTAAAACTAGCAAAGAATAATATAAAAGAAAAAGCAATATAGCTAAGCATGACAAAGTCTTTTTTTACTTTCAGAAAAAGCACTATAAAAAAAACAGATAATAAACATCCTAGAAGAACCCAATTATAATTATAAAACAAAAGAAAAACACAAGCAACAAAAATAGCTTTTTGTAACAATAAAAAATATTTTTCACCGGCTTTTAACTCTTCCTTTGAAAGCCAGCCTATAAAGAGACCAACAAATAAACCTAAGAAGACAAACACGCTTATTAACAAATAATCAATCATTTTAATCTATTCAGTTATATCTTGTCCACAAGGAAGATCACTAATCTCAAACTCAGAATTGCCTATGCCTGTCACGTTATGAACAATAATAAGATTGCCTTGCGCATCTTCAAGAAAAATGCAAAACTCACCCGTAATTCCATATTGCGCTTTTAATTCTTCATAATCCTCTTGAGCAAGTTGTAAAAAAGTTGCTCCATCAAGCTCACCATTATTTATTAATCCAATGTTTGTATCTTCAAAAAGTCTTTCAGCAACCAAATCTGATTTTTCAGAAAAATCTTCTGCTTTTGATTCTTTATCTCTGGAAAGAACAGAGTAAAATATTGCGATTAAAAGCATGAACACGACAACAGCCATCACTAAATCCATGCTCCAAGCTTGTGCGCGAGAATTTTTCTTCTTTATGTTTAACACCCCTTTAACAACTCTAAATCATAATTGTTTATATATTTTTCTTTTTTATAAAGCATTTTACAAAATTGTCAGTTGTAACAAATTAAACAAGTATCCAGTAATTATAATTGCAATTGTTACTATCAAGAAAAATATTCCAATGAGCTTTAGTTTCATCGCACTCCTAAGTATCACTGCTTCTGGAAAGCTTAGAGCAGATGTTGCCATCATAAATGCTAAGGCAGTTCCTAATGGAATACCTTTTCTAAAAAGAGCAACTGCAATAGGAACAATCGCCGCGCAAGATCCATACATTGGAACTCCCAGTATTACAGCTATTGGAACCGTCCAAATTCCTCCTTTGCTTATAATCATTTCAACTACAGTTCTTGGAATGTAATTATGAATCAAAGCACCTATGCCAACACCTACAAGTATCCACAGCCATAATTTTTTTAATATAGATTTAGACTCTTTTAAACCAAAGATTAATCGTTCTCTTATTTTATTGAAAACTTGTTCTTTCATATTAGATTTCTTATTATGAATGTCCTGCTCAAGAAATCTCTCCAAATTCATTTTACCAAGTATTAATCCAGAAAATGTACCTATCAAAAGTCCACTCAAAATATATAAAAGAGTTATTTTCCATCCAAAAAAACCTAGCATAAGAACGACAAGGTACTCGTTTACCAAAGGAGATGTTATCAAAAAGGAAAATGTTATTCCAAGAGGAACACCTGCCTCTAAAAAACCTAAAAACATTGGAATTGAAGAGCATGAACAAAAAGGAGTTATCATTCCAAAAATAGACGCTAATAAATTTCCAACACCATGTTTTCTTTTACTAAGCCAATTTTTTACTTTATAAGGCGGGATATAAGTTCTCAAAAAACCAACGATTGATATCATTAAAAAAAGCAAAATTATTATTTTAACAGAATCATAAATAAAGAAATTTAATGATTGAACCCATTTTATTTCTGAGTTCAAATCCAACAACACATATAAAAACCAATCAACTATTGAAGTTAACATTTATTTTATCACTCACAACAACAGCATTTCTTTTTTGATTTTTTCTTCATTTTTTTATCTAATTTCTCAAAAATCTTTTCTAATAATTTCTTTTTTGCCATGTTAAAAACCTCCTAGTTTACACATTTAAATATGAAGCAATTTTCTGATTCGTTCTTTATTTTTTATTTTGCACGCTAAAAATTTGTCTTGTTTGCAAGTCGTTATTATGTCTGCGGCCTTTAAAATCTGTATGTGACGAAAGGCAACAGACTGATCTTTTTTTATCTTTTTTGATATGTGACAAATACAATTACAATCATCTTTTTTCAATAAATACTCAATTATTTTTATTCGAATAGGATGACTTAAGGCTTTGAAAAAAAGAGATTTTTCTTTCAAATTTTTCATTTGCATAGTTATGCAAACATGCTAATTTTTAAATTTTTCTATTTAAATAAACCAATATGAAATAAAAACAGTAAAGATTTTTAAATCATAAACCCCTTTCATAAAATATTATGATACAACTAGACGGTTCACTTGGAGAGGGAGGAGGCGCAATACTCAGACAAGCATTAGCCTTAAGCACACTTACAAAAAAACCCTTTGAAATAAAAAATATTCGTAAAGGAAGACCAACTCCCGGACTCAAAGCTCAGCACATGCACTCAATAATAGCACTTGAAAAAATCAGTGGTTGTAACACTGTTGGTTGCGAACTTGGTTCTGATACAATTACATTCATACCTGGGGATATAAAAAATAAACACATAAAAGTTGATGTGGGAACTGCAGGTTCAATAACATTACTATTGCAATCACTTATTCTACCAATAATTTTTTCAGGGAAAAAAGTTATAATTGAACTTACAGGAGGAACAGATGTGAAATGGTCACAACCAATAGATCACTTTACAAATGTTTTTGTACCGCATCTGAAAAAATATGCTGAAATTGAAGTTAACACCATGAATAGAGGATACTATCCAAAAGGTGGCGGAAAAATAATTCTGAAAATAAAAAGTAATACTGAACAACTTGAAGACCTGAAAGAAATTCAACTTACAAAAAGAGGGGAATTATTACAAATCAGGGGTATATCCCATGCTTCCGCAGATTTAGAAAGTGCAATGGTCGCATATAAACAGTTAAAAAATGCGGATGTCCACTTAGCACATCTAAAAGTTCCAATAAACATCAGAATGGAATATTCAAAAACACCATCTACAGGTGCGGGTATTTGTATTTGGGGATTATTCGGAATTGATGGTGAATACGATTTTATAAGACCAGTAATAATAGGTGTAGATTCGTTAGGAGAACGAGAAAAAAAATCTGAAGCTGTTGGAAAAGAAGCTGCAGAAAAGTTCTTGAAAGAATACGAAACAAATACGGTTGTTGATAAATACACTGCGGATCAACTAATACCTGTCTTGGCAGTAACAGGCGGCCAAATGCTAGTTTCAAAAATTACAAATCACTTACACTCAAACATATATGTTTGTGAAAAATTTTTGCCTGTAAAATTTGAAATTAGTGAAAATTTGGTGACTGCAAAAAAATTGTCATAAACGGGTTTTCTTGTTTTATAATTGAGCCAATACCTAATTTTTCTCCATAATCACCTATGTGTTTATAGTACTTTTTCACTTTCTCAGAACTAATATTTTTAAAAGATAAATCATAACGTAATCGTAAAAGATTCAAAAGAAGCCTTCCAGTTCTACCATTGCCATCTGAGAATGGATGAATGTTTTCAAAGAAGTCATGAATATCCCAACAATCTGATTCAGAAACATTTTTTTTATCATCAAGACAAATCATTTTTTCCTCTAACTGTTGCATATAATTCTTTATTTGTTTCGGTGCTGGTGCTTGATAATAATACCAGAAAAATTCATCTTTTTTTACAGGCCCTACTTTCACAAAGTTACTGCGGTAAGTTCCAGACATCACATCAAAATTAGCATATTGATTTTTCATAAGAATGCCATGAATATTTTTTATAACGTCACAGATTACAAGTTCGCGATTTTCAAAAGAAAGAATATAATCCAATGCGTTTTCATGATCCGTTACAACATAACTTCTCCAGCTATTATCGGATAAATTATCATAAAGATTGATATTCACATAATTTTCAGGCTCTTTCAAAATATTAAGTGTTAATTCATAATCCAAATAAATTGATTCAATATAGTTCGAACTAGAAATAAATTTTGCCTTTTCCTCTAATGTTAATTCATGTTTCATGATGGTTTTCTGAAATGTATAAAAGTGCTGAAAATAGTATCATGAAAAAACCAATAATAGATGTTGTGTTGGAAATCTTAAGCGTGCTCGTCACCGCACCAGTTATAGTGTTTTCTGAAAAAAGCATTAAAAACACGCCTGCAACAAACAGTGTTGCATCAAAAATCTTTGAAAAAATAACATTCATATATTCATAATAACTTATAAGTATTTAAAGATTTTGAAGAAAAAAATTATTTTAGCATAGCAAGATTAATATCATCATAAAGTTCTCGTATTGAGTTGTACAGCATTGCTCTGTCTGCCGGATCCATTGGTGTTTTTCCAAATAGAGACTTTATTTTTAAATATTCGTTCTTGGCATCATCAATTTGACTAATATCAACCATCTTTCTACATTGATCAATAAACGAATAAAGCTCTTGAACCTGTACGTTTAATTCATTTTCAAACTTTGTCTTCGCAGTTTTTGCAAAATAATTTTCAAAGCCTTCTTGTTCAAGTTTTTTCTCCTCTTCCAAAAGTCTCATTTCAGCAACTTCAATTTTTTGTTCAATCTCCCTTACTTCTGATAATTTCAATTCTGTTTGTGCTTCTTCTTTTCTAAGGCCTGCTTTTACTTTATCAAACATTTCTTGCTCAGTTTTTAGTCGCTCTTCCCATTCTAATAATTCTTGAGCTTTATGTTTTGAATCTCTATTTCTGGTTTCAATATCTCTGATTTCAAGTTTTAATTGTTCGTCACGTTTCTCTAAAGCTTGTTCTTTTTCTTCAAGTTTAGAAATCCTTTTTTCAAGTGCTTTTTCTGAGGCCAAAAGTTTTTTATCTTTTGATTCTAATTCTTTATTCAAATCTGTTAGTTCTGCATCTCTTTGTTCAAGTTGTTGAATATCTTCTTGAAGCTTAGCATCTTTTTTCTCAAGTATTGTCTTTTGACGTTTAAGGCTTGTTCCTTGTTTTAAAAGTTCCTCTGCTTCTTTTTTTGCATCGGTTAACTTTTTCCATTCCAAGTTAAGTTCTTTTTCACTTTGCTCATATTTTTTTTTCAAGTTATGAGCTCTGGTTGTTTGTCTATGAAGATTTATTTGTTCTTTTTTGAATCGTTTATCAATTTGTTGTTTTATTTTTTCTTCAATTATGTTTTTTACATCACGTTCCTTTTCAAGAATTGCTTTTTCTCTTGCATCAAGTTTTTTCTGACCATTCTTAGTTTTTGCTTCAGCATGTGATTCTTCATTCAACTTTTTTTGAATTTCTCTTTTCTCATTATCAAGCTCTTTTTTCTTGTCAAAAATATCTTGTTTTATTCCAAGACTATACTCTTTCAAAACAGCTCTTAATTTATTTTTGAAAACATCATTTCGTTGTTTTTCAGCTTTTTTCTCGTTTTCGAGTATTGTCCTAACCCAACCTATAAACGCATTTTTATTCTTCTGCACATTTTTTGTAAAATCTTCTTCACTTATCTCTTTTATTTTGAACAATAAATCCTTTAGTGTTTTCACAAGTTTTTCATTATGAAGAATTATGTAATTATTTGGTTTGGTTTGTAATGTTTTTTTTGGTTGTGAAACAATTTCTTTAATCTCTTTTTCTATTAGTTTTTGTTCTTTTTCAATCGAGTTAAAATATTGTTCTATAACTTTGTCAACCTTAAGTTTCTTCTTCTTAGGTTTCACAAGTTTTACTTCTTTAGGTTTGAGTTTAGATAATTTTTTCTTTGTAACCTTTTTTTTCTGAACATTCATAATTTGTTTCTCGACAGATACTTTATTTATAGGTGTTTTCATAGGTAATTTTTTCTTAGAATTAATTTTCTTTTTAAGAGTGCTTTTTTTGGTGGCAATTTTTTTTACAGTATCTTCTTTTGTAACAGATTTCTTAACAAGTGGCTTATTTTTCGGTGTTTTTTCTTTAAGTTTTTTTGTGGTTTGCTTTAAATGAAGCGGATCGTCCACATCCCAACGCTCATGATCTTTTCGTAAAGGCTTAGGTTCCTTAACAGGCGTATCATTCAACCAATCAACATCTGAAACGTTTGGCGCTTTTGGCTTTGAAGGTTCTCCCATTGATGAGTCTTTAATTTCCTCACCAGCCATTGCAGCTTGAATTTTCTTATTTTGTTCTTTTTCTTTTTCTTTTTTAGTCAAAATACCAAGTTTCAATCTTAATTCTTCCAAATTAATATCTTCATCTTGTTGCTCTTCTTTTTTAGAAAACATCCTGCCAAAAAAACCTTTCTTTTCAGTTTCATTTTTTGTTTCAACAAGTAATTCTTCTTTTTCAAGCACTTTTTTTTCCTTTAATTTTTTAGAATCCTCTTTAGAATTTGGCATAATCACTGGTGGTGGTGGTGGTAGAATATCTGCTTTACTCATCAAAACTCCCCTCTTTTTAAATTATTAATATATGAATAGTTTATATAATTTTTGTTTTAGTATATAAATTTTATTGTAAATAAAATTTTTATCCAAAAATCTTTTAGTTTTTGAGTATATAAATTTTATTGTAAATAAAATTTTTATCCAAAAATCTTTTAGTTTTTGAGTATATAAATTTTTCGAATGAAAACAAGATTTCTTTTTTCATAAAATATTTAAACTCACAAAGTATCAGTTAATCAATGCAAAAAAAACCATCTGATGCACTAAATGAGTTCGAAGATTATATTTTCAGAGTTTCAAAGAGATTAAGCAATTTAGAAATAGAATCTGAAGAAACAGAAAAAACTATTAACAAGCATGATGAAGGATTTAATTCAGTCTCTGAATTGTTTACTGAAGAAATTGACCGAATAAAAAAAGAATCAAATCAAATAAGTATAGATGTGAAAAATACTGTTAGAGAACTTCACAACATAGCAAAAGAATTTCAAAACCTAACAAAAAAGGAACAGTTAGATAAGATTAAGAAAAAAATAGACGATTGGGCTCCTGAAACATTTATAAACAAGAGTTATGCAAACAAAGTTCTCAAGAATTAATGTTAAGTTGTTTTTCTGCCTTTAAAACAATCTCTAAAGATTTTATTGCAACTTCTAATTGCAAGTCATCTGGCTCTTTAGTTGTTATTTTTTGCATTAATAAACCTGGCCAGAGCAATATCTTGAAAAAACATTTTTTCTCATATTTAGCGCTGATTTTTATTAATTCATATGCAACGCCTGCAATTAATGGCAATAGTAATATTCTTAGAAAGTACTTTATAAAAAATCCTGTTTTAAATGGTATTAATATATAGAATAGTATGCTTATTAAAAGAACAATTATTATGAATGCGGTGCCACATCTGGCATGCAAAGTGGTGTATTTTTTAACATTTTTTATCGTAAGTTTTGTTCCATGTTCATAACAATGAACTGCTTTATGCTCTGCACCGTGGTACTCAAACATTCGACGAACATCTTTCATCAATGATATTAGCCAGATATAAAGAATAAAAAATCCTATTTTTATAAAACCATCTACAAGATTAAAAGTGAAGTTTCCAAGACCAAGTCTTTTTTTGAAAACATTTGCAATGAATAATGGAAGTAGTTTAAATATTACCAGAGCAAAAATCACTGCTAGAATCATTGAAAAAACAATTTCTTTTGTTGAAAGAGTTTCTTCTTCTTCCACAGCTTGATTTGCAGAATATGATAAAGATTTAAGACCTAAGCTTAATGATTCTGCAAGAACTATAATTCCCCTGACAAAAGGCCAACCAAGTATTTTATTTCTCTTAGTCCAAGCAAGATGATTTTTTTTCTCCACAACAATCTTACCATCATATCTTCTCACAGCAGTTGCTACATAATTTGGAGAGCGCATCATAACACCCTCTATCACTGCTTGTCCACCCACAAGAATTTTTTTCATTTATAAAATAAAATAATTGTTTTCTATAAAAAGTTTATCCTTAAAATTAAGGATTAAAAAAATTAGTTTATCCAAAGTCCATGAATATTACAGTACGCTCTTGCTTTAAGTCCGTCAGCATCTTCAAGAATAAATTCTGCTTTTGGAGCATCTGCTGGTTTCAAATTCTTACTTGCAACAACTACACCATCTTTTAACAACTCAATTAATTGTATATAGTGCTTGTCTTCCATTGGATGATTAACAGATCCAACTGTTACAACTACTTTTGAACCATCAACTTCAAGAATAGGAACGTGTTTTTCCTTTCCTTCAGCTTCAACTGATTTTTCTTCTTGTAAAACCATTGGTTCTCCGCAGCAAACAAGTTCTCCTGCACCGTTATCAACAACTGAAACTACATTTCCGCAGATTTCACATTTGTAAATTTCACCTTTCTGTGTCATTTTGAATCCTCCAATAACATGTGTTATTGTTTATTTTACTTTTTTACTTTTTCTTTTTTTCTAACCGCTCATTAATCTTTTTAACAAGCTTGTCAGGATCTATACCGTGACCAGAAGCTCCTTCTTCAAGTGATTCCCATGCAGATACATGACAACCTATACAATGAAGTCCTTCTTCATACATCACTTCTGCTGATTCAGGAAATTTATGAACAATATCTCCAATCATCATATCTTTTGTAACTTTGTTTTTTTCTGTTTTGTCTGTTTTGTCTGTTTTTTTCTTCAGCATTTTTTCCCTCACAAATTATTCAAAGCTCATATTTTCTGGTTCATAATATTCTCTCGCATGTTTACATGACGGACACACTTCTGGTGGTTCTGTTCCTTCATGAACGTATCCACATTGACTGCATTTCCATCTTATAGGTTTATCTCTCTTGTAAACTGTTCCATTTTCAACCATTTTCAAAAGCTTTTTGTATCGCGCTTCATGTTCTTTTTCAACTTTTGAAATTTCCTTGAATAGTTTTGCAGCTTCCATATTTCCTTCTTCTTGTGCAACTCTTGCAAATTCAGGGTACATCTTTGTGTGTTCGTAATTCTCACCTTCTACTGCAGCTTTTAAGTTTGTCTTTGTATCGCCGATTCCTTTTAAGAGTTTAAATTCATCTTTTGCGTGTTGTTTTTCGTTTTCTGCAGCTTCTTCAAATATCTTTGCGATATAATGATATCCTTCTTTTCTTGCAACTTTTGCAAAATAAGTGTATTTGTTTCTTGCTTGGCTTTCACCAGCAAATGCTTTTTTTAAGTTTTCTTCTGTTTTAGTCATATTATCACCCATTTTTATTTGTGCTATTAGTATATTATTTAAATAATTATATTATGATTGTCTGATTATTCTTCAGGCAGGTTCTCTTTTAAGAGGTCATGCTCAATTTGTTCTACTTCATCGCACTCTTCACAACTATGCACATCGTTTTCTTCATCTTCATAATCACAATGACCTTTGTGACATGTTGGATCAGACATTTTTATTCACCTCATAAATTTATGTCTTTGCTAAGAGCTCATCTATTTTCATTTTCAGAGCATTTTTTGGCAGGAATCCTACAATTCTATCAACTTCTTCCCCATCCTTTGTAAGTACTAGAGATGGTATTCCCATTACACTATATTTTCCTGGAAGTTGTCTTTCTTCTTCAGTATTTACTTTTACGAATTTAAGTTTTCCTTCATATTCGTTGCTTAGCTCTTCAAAAACAGGCCCCATCATTTGACATGGTCCGCACCATGGCGCCCAAAAATCTATTAGGACTGGTATTCCTGCATTCTTTACTTCTTTTTCAAAGTTTTCATTTTTAACGTGTGTTATGCTCATTTTCGCACCTCTATGCATTCTTTGCATAATCCTTTGAACATTATGTTTACACATTCTGCTCTAAAATCATTTGATTTAAAATTTTTGATTGCGTATTCTGATAATTCTCCTTGATGGATATCAACTATTTTACCGCACTTTTTGCATATTCCATGTTGATGTGAACACATATCTGCATCGTAATGATACTCTCCGTTTATTTCAAAGCGGAGTATTACTCCTTGTCTTGCAAGAAGATTTAAGTTGCGGTAGACTGTTGCCAGCGTTATTGCTGGTAAGTCTTTTTTTACAGCGTTATAGACTATTTCCGCAGTGGGGTGTGTGTGAATATTTTTCATAAAGTCCAGTATTTTCAGTCTTTGATTAGTTATTCTTGTTATCATAAAATACACCTTAATAATAATTGTTATTAATTAGAAAACATTACTATTATATAAATGTTTCGATTCGAATTGTGAAAAACCGAAAAGAAAGAATTTAAATAAAAAAAGAAACAACCAAAAAAATATGAACAAGAAAAATAATGTTGTAAGCGATGAACAGTTAAACAAATATTTTAACATAACAGGTGAAGCGCTAGAGGCAGTAAAAAAAGCAGAAATGGATAAAGAAAGACTAAATAATGCAAAAGACTTCCTAGACATGGCAACAAGATATTACTCTGACGCAAAACACTTCAAAAAACAAGGAGATTTCGTGCTGGCATTTGCAGCCCTAAATTATGCACACGGCTGGCTCGACGCAGGGGCAAGAATAGGCCTTTTTAAAGTAAAAGACTCAAGACTATTCACAGTAGACGAAGAGTAAACAATTAAAAAATGAGAGAATTATTCAATCAACTCGAAAAAAAAACACTTGAAGATAAACTAGATTATTTAATCGACACCTGCTTCTTTATCTGGATATTTGAACATCAAAAAGATAAACAATTTGAAAAGTTCATAGAAGAAAATGAGTGTGCAATAACAAGTTTTAATGCCGAAGAACTGGTTTATATAGAACACAAGATAAACCATTATGCAAAAGACAGGCTCAGAAAATTCTTACACAATACAAAATTAAAATTACTTGAAGTGCCTGCAAACCCCGGAAATGCAGATTCAGAACACTTGTTTGTAAAATCAGTTCTTCCGGAACTTGATACTATAGAACATGACCCAAGCGATTCAGTAATACTTGCAGCAGCAATAAAAGTCGGCGCGAATGTGCTAACAAGAGACAAACACGACATCTTTAACACCAGACTTGAAAACTTCTTGCAAGAATACAAAATAAAAGTATTTAACAAATTAGAATAAAAGTTTCTCAATCAACTATGATAAGCATCATACAAATTCCAAATGTAAGTTCCTGCAACAATTAACCATCCAAGAACTGTCAAAAAAACATACCAAAACATTTCTTCCGGCAAGATATTTTTAACTCCAAAGCACCAAAGAGCCACAAGAAAACCAAAATAAACTGCGAAGAAATCAACCCAATCTTTTTTGTATAATTGACCAACACCAGGAATAATTGAAAGTATTAAAGCAACCTTATCTTGCTTTAAATCTCTTTTCAGTGCATTCTGAACTTTGTTATTTGCGTTTTTATTTACGTCAGCACTAGATTTTTTATTAGCTGAAATAGATTTTTTTGTTTTTTTCTTCACAGGTTTCTTCTTTGCAGCCATTTTAATCTTTAAAAAAATTCTTAATGTTTTTCCAGGTTAATTCTTTATGATAAAAGTAAAGCCACACGATAATCCAGAAAACAATCCAAGTTATGAATGCACAGAACAATGATCCAAGAACCACACTTATAAACGCTGAAATAACTGGACATTCAAAAGGATCAAAAAGCGCGGCACAAGAGTGCGGAAGATAGAAAGGAATCATACCAATAAACCATAAAGCCCAAATAATATAAAACCCATATTTCGTTATTTTTTTTCTCTTTTGTTCTTTAGGGCTGATTTTTTCTACAGATGCTTTTTCTACTTGCACAAGTGATTGTTTATTAGAAATTTTGTTCTTATTTGATTTTTTCTTGGCCATTTTAAAATAATAAAACAATTGTTCTTTTTATACTTTTTCAATTTTGGGATAAACTCCCGGACTCATAAACACTTGTCCAAGCTTTACAGCTACACCGCGCTCTTGAGTCAAAATCTTTTTTGAAGTGAGCAATGATATACCAACAGCAACAAGCTCACCTTTTAAAGTCATTATTGCAACTTTTAAGTCAGGCTCAATACCATCTTCTACTTTTGCAATACCTGGAACTTTAAGACTAGCACCATGACAAATCGTATCAACTGTTGAATCCAGCACCCAGATTTTTGGCAAATGCAAAACACCATTTTCTATCGGTTGCAAGAGTTTCTTCAAATATTTATCATCATTTTCTTCTTTATAATAATAAAATGCATCTGTTAAATCTTGTAAAGTGCAAAGAGTTTCTTCTGTAAAGGGTCCTGCTTTTGTTCTACGAAGCTCAAACATATTAGCACCAACACCTAATGTTGCACCAATATCATGACAGAGTTTTCTTATATAAGTTCCTGCCTGACAGCCAACAATGAAAAGAACAGATTTCTCTTTTATATCCAAAATTTCTATATAATAGATTGTCCTATAACGAAGTCTTCTTTTGACAGCACTTTTTATAGGCGGAAGTTGTCTAATCTTTCCAACAAATTTTTTCATGACTTCACGTATTTTCTCATCGGAAACTAATTTGTGAAGTTTCATCAGACAAACATATTCTTTTCCAGCAGTGAGAAGTGACTCAGCAATTCTTGTTGCCCTACCAACTGCAACTGGCAAAACACCTGTAACTTTCGGGTCAAGAGTTCCAGAATGACCTGCTTTATCCACACCAACTATTTTCTTAACATAAGCTGATACTTGATGAGAACTAGGGCCTGCAGGTTTGTCAATATTCACAATTGAGTAATCCAAGAGTTCATCAGTTGTTCGCTCTTCAGGTGATTTACCAAATTTCGGATCAGTCTTCATTGTTCTTTTAACTAGAACAGCTCGATTTTTTCCCTCAAAAGGTAATTTTCCCATAATTTAAAAGAAAAAGAATCATCTTATATAGGTTTTGGTTTTGATTTTGGTTTTGATTCATAGTCCTAAAAGCTTATCAAGCTCCTTTGCAGTGCTAGAAAGATTTTCAAAGGTTCTATCAACATTGGACTTGATAATCTCGACCAAGTATTCTAATTTATCAACTTTTAATTCATAACCATCACTATCAACAGTAACAATCCCTGCACTCATAAGCCTGTTCAAATGATGAACTGCAGTTCCTCTGGTAAGACCAGTAGTCTGAGCAATTTCATCTGAAGACATTGGTTTTCCAATCTTCACATTTTTCAAAAGAACGATAAAAATCCTAAAACAGCTTTTATCTTTATCACGAATATTAAAAAGACCCAAACTACCACCAAACCACTTAAGTTTTTCATTAACATCCTCTTTTTCAGGTCTTCGAGCACTAATAATAGTTATTCTTTTAAATCTCATAACTAATTTGATAAAGGAAAAAAATATATAAATGTTTGTAAAAAAAAACGAAAAGAACAAAAAAATAAGTTAAACAATAGCCATAATCACTTTTAATTCAGAAATATTCTTACATTTTACGAGTTTAGACCGGATTTTAGAACCACCGATAAGACCCTTAGTAAAATATATTGCTTGTTGTTTCACAGACATAAAAGGAAGATTATATCTTTCCGCCAAGAGAGAATAATCTGAAAATAAAGAAGCATTATTAATTGATTTATAAGAACCTTTTTTTAAATAGTCAAGAATTTGCCTAAAACAATAAGGATTACCAATCGCAAAGCGACCAATCATAATACCATCAACACCTGATTCGTCCAAACAATTCTTGAAAGTCTCAGGCGAAAAAACATCTCCATTACCAAAGACAGGAATTGAAAGTTTTTCTTTAACCTTTTTTATTAAATCCCAATCCGCAGAACCAGAATATCCTTGTTTTTGTGTTCTTCCATGAACCGTTACTGCAGCAACACCTGCATCTTGTGCGATTTTCGCAATTTCTAATGCATTAATGTGAGTTTCATCAACTCCAATCCTGATTTTAACAGAAACAGGAACATTGACTGCAGTTGTCAGTTTATTTAGAAGCTTAGATAAAAAAACTGGTTTTTTCAAAAGTCCACTTCCAGCCCCATTCTTTATAACTTTGTAAACTGGACAACCACAATTAAAATCAATTATATCAAACTGTTTTTCCAATAATTTTCCAGCAGCAACAACTTCAGTTATATTCCCTCCAAAAATTTGAACTGCAACCGGTTTTTCTGAAGGATGAATTCTTAACAAATCGAGAGTGTCTTTATTTCCTCTAATAACACCTGAAGAACTAACAAATTCTGTACATGTAAGAGCCGCACCATATTTTTTTGCCAAAGTACGAAAAGCAATATCTGTAACGCCAGCCATAGGACTAAGAATAGTTGGGTTTTTTAGTTTTGGAAAAGAGCTTTTTGATTGCATTGTAAAAATAAGAACGAGTCTTTTTTATAAGTTTTTAGCTTAAAACTCTGCTAATATGTTCTTCTTTATGAACTCTGATAATATTATCAACATAGCTTTCAAGTTTTGGCTCATGACTCACAATTATTATTTGTTTCATTTTTAATTCGTAAAGCACATCTCTTAACTTATCCAATTGTTCTGTTGAAAAACCATCTGTTGGTTCGTCAAGAATAATCAAGTCTTTTGTCTTTATAGTTCCTACAAAATCATTTATGACTCTGTTTAAAGAAAGCCTGTATGCTAGTGCCACAGAGGTTTTTTCTCCACCAGAAAGATTTTCTAAAAACGCTTCATAACCATCTTGGTTTATAACTGGTGAAAATTCTTCATCAAGACTAACATTAAGATTTTCATCTTCAATTAAAAGATTAAACCATTGTTCAAAAAAACTGTTGAATTCTTGATGAATTTGAAGCATGATATGTTTTTCTATAATGTAAATTAGTTTTAAGAAAAAATTAGTCAACCAATGTCTTGCCTCTTTTACTTTTATAAGTTGTGTTTTTGACTTAATTTTTCGCTCGATTTCTGTTGATATTCGCTTTTGAACATTTTCAATTGTTTCCTTTTCCTTTAACAAACCTGACTCTTCAGATTTAAATTTTGAAAGCTGGTTGTTTGAATCTTCGTACATCCCTTTTTCTTTTTCATAAGACAATTCTAAGTTTGCATAATTATCCTTCTGCTCTTTAAGAAGTGTTATTTCAGAGTTTAATTTTTGAATATTTTCTTGTAATTCAATTTTTTGTTTTGAAAGAGTTTCTAAATGAGATTTTTTTTCTCTAAGAGAATTTATCTTTATTTTATTGGCTTCAAAAAGTTTCTCTTTATCCTGCAAAGACTTAAGTTTAATACTTATGTTTTCCTTTTCTTCAAGCCTTTTTTGCTTTAATTCTGACAAGTCCAAAAGTTTTTCATCAATAAGGTGAATTTTTGCTTCTTCTTTTTCACAAACACTTTGTTTGTGGTTCACGCAAACATCTTGTTTGCAAACAGGACACTTATCAAGAGAATTAATTTGTCCTATTAGTTTTTCAGCAGCTATTTTTTTAGTTTTAAATTCTGACTCTCGAGAATTTATTTTCAAAAGATTCTCTCTGATTGCATTTATTTTGTTTTCAAACTCCAAAATGTTTTCTTTTTCAAGAGTTGATTTCTCAACATTAAAATCTTTTAATTCTTCTGATAATTTTTGGATTTCGTGTTCGCTCCTTTTAGCTTCAAGAACAAGTCTTTCATGTTGACTTTCAAGATTTCTTTTCACAAGATTTTTTAGTTCAGATTGTTTTTTTAATTCTGAAAATTTTTTGATACCATCTTCAAATTCACTAAGCGTTTTTTTGTGGATGAACAAACTCTTATTTTGTTGAGTTATTTTTTCTTCAACCGTTTTTATATCATTACTAATTAGAATTATTTTTTCAGAGTACTCATCAAATTCTTTTTGCTTATCATCAAGGTCTTCAATTCTCGTTTGTAAAATATCTCTTTGTGTTCTCAACTCACGCATGTAATTTTGAATATTATCTCTTGCTCGCTGATACTTGTCAACATCAAATATTTTTCTCAAAACATCAAGCCGTTCATCTTTGCCTTCAAATAATATGTGTTTCATTTCCTCCTGGGCAGTATAAACTGTGTATCGGTAAATATAAGATTTCGACTTAGTTATTAATTCATCAGGATAACCAATTAATTCAAGAATCTTTGACTTGAGTTCTATGGGTGTTCCTTCAAATTTTTCATCACCAACAATTATATGACCTGAATCTTGAACAATAGATTTTGATGTTCGCTTCAAGTTTCTTTTAATAATGATTTTTTTATTCGTAATACTGAATTCAAGTTCCACAAAACCTTCATTTTTCCCATGTCTCAAAAGAGTACTACCTGAAATTTGTCCACGAATAATACCAAATAATGCAAATTCAATAGCTAAAAGAATACTTGTTTTTCCAACACCTATATCCCCTGAAAGAAGAGTTGAACCTTCAGAAAAATTTATGTTTTCATCCGTATATGAACGAATATTTTTTAATTTTAAAGAATTAATAATCATTGTTTTTTGAAACGAAAAAAGGTTTATATGTTTTTTCATCAAAAATCAGAATCACTCTAAAGTAGCCACAAAACAAAAAATTTAAATATGTGGATAATATTTATAGAAAAAGGGGGCGTTAATGCATAAATCTCAAAATATAAAACGTAAAATAATAAACATCGCCTTAATTCTTGGAAGCACATTTTATATCAACTCATGCAACGCAATACAAGAACCAACATATCAAAAAGCAAAGCTAATAGATGTATTAAATAACTACAAACAATACGAAGGAACAAACATAGAAATCGAAGGATACCCTCTTTCAATCAAACACTTACGAAGTTCAAGTAATTATAATGCAAGCATGGTAATTACTGATATTCCACCAACCCAAATAAAACAAGAAATTGTAAAACTATACAGTCACAGAATAGAAGGATTAATCGACTCAGTATACACAAATATGGAAAAAAGACTAAGTGCAAATAAGCTTGAAGAAATAAAAGGAACGCTCGAAGCACTAACAAATGCCTATGAACTCAACCATTTAAAAGGAGTGCCCGATGATAGAAAATTATTCTGCTACTTGGAATTCAGCACAAGCAAATCATATACTATACTCAAAACACTCTCACTAGTCGAAGCAGAAATAACAGATGGAGATTTGGACGAAATCAGTATTAGAGGAAGAATGAAAAACCGAGAGTTCTTAATAAAATACATACAAAATGTTGATGATCACTGGATAAACTTAAACCCAACAAGAATCGCAATCACCACAAATAAATAAAACACACAAATTTTATAAATAAAAGATTTTTTTCTAAAGGGCGATAGCCCCGTAGTGTAGCGGCCAAACAAAACTTGCGTCTTGAAAACCAAGATACAATCTTAGGTCAATCATCCGGGATTTTGGGTCCTGGGACCTCGGTTCAAATCCGGGCGGGGCTATACTTTCTTTTGATGATTTGAGTGGACTCTCTTTTTGAAATCCACCATAAATCTTGATTTCTAACGTTTTTATAACATCTTCAATAGTGATACAATTATAGGTTTTTAGAAGCCGTTCTTTTTGTTGCATGAGTAATTCTTCATCTAAGAAATTCAATTTATATCACCAAGAGCATGAAAGCTCTGATGGTGGATAGAAGTCTCTCGGTTTTTGTAATACTTTTATTCTAAACAGATGATTATTGGTTCGTTGCATAATGTTTCGTCTTCTGATTTTGTTTAATATTAACTTAATGATAAAAAATCACAAACTTAATTAATAAGCACACATTATTATAAAATATGGCATCAAGAAAAAACTTACATATTAAATGGGATAAGTTAATTCTGCCAATAGTTATATTTTTGTTGATATTAATTATATATTTATTCTTTCCATCAATTGTAAACTTAGATAATTCAGTAAAACAAATTTTCAAAAAAATACTTATGGGAATATTATTCTTAGTGGCTGGATTGATAATAAATAAAGTTTTTAATATTTTAATAAAAAGAGAAATGAACAAATTCGATATTGAGAAAAAAGATAATCTTAAAGAACGAAAGACTCATACGCAAATGAAATATTTAAAAACCGTAATCAACATAATAATAACTCTCGTATCACTAGCACTTGCTCTAAGACAATTTGAAAGTATGAAACAATTAAGCACAGGTATTCTTGCTTCTGCAGGAGTAATAGGTATAATGGTTGCTTTCTCTGCACAGAAATTATTTGCAAATATTTTGGCAGGATTTGTAATTGCTTTTAGTCAACCAATAAGGATTGATGATGTTGTCATAGTCGAAGGAGAATGGGGTCGCATTGAAGAAATAAACACAACAAATGTTATTGTAAAAGTATGGGATCAAAGAAGAATAGTTCTTCCAATAACCTACTTTGTAGAAAAGCCATTTCAAAATTGGACAAAAACTTCTGCTGATATTTGGGGAACTACAGATTTTTATGTAGATTATAATATGCCTGTAGAAGAAATGAGAACTGAACTAGGAAAAATATTAAAGAGCACAAAACTTTGGGATGGAAAAATAAATTCTCTTCAAGTTACAGATTTAAATGAAAAGACTATGAAAATAAGAGCTCTTATGAGTGCTAAAGACTCATCAGAAGCATGGGATTTAAGATGTTATGTAAGAGAAAAAATGATTAATTTCATGCAAGAAAAATATCCTGATAAGCTTCCAAAGATAAGAGCTGAAATAAAGAATAAATAAAAACCTATTTTAAGTTATCATGTAAACTCAAAAATAAATATGTTTATATTTTGGACAACTTACCAATATTATATATTGATAATGTTATGACAGAGGTTAATTAAAATAAAAAAGAATAATGGTTTGGCCCTCAAATCGGCCGATAGAGACTCAACATCCGGGCGGGCCATATTTTCTTTTAAAAAAATATAGACATTTATTGATTTTGAACAGAGTCACTTATAAAATCTAATGCTCCTAAAATCCCTTCAACAATAGGTTGCAAGAAATTTATTTCTTGCAAAAAACCTTTTTCATGACTGGTATCGCAACGATTATTCCCAGAATTAAATACCAATACCATGCAATTTTCATAACTAAATCATGAAATCCGGGCCAAACAGTCACTAAAAATAGTGTAAATAAAAGAACTGACAGTTTTGTCAAAGATATATCATACCATTTCATTTTCTTTATATTGTTGTTCAAAGTTTTGCAAAGTTTCATTTTTTACCTCCAAAATAAATATTATTAACCATTGATTTCAAAGGTTAAATATTTTTCGAAAAAAACAAGCATTTTTTATCCACAAAATTTAAAAAAGAATACTTAGTTAGATTTTTTATGGAGAATAGTTTAGAAGTGAAAAACTTGTCGAAACATTTTGGCAAGTTAAAAGCAGTTAATAATATTTCTTTTAATGTTCCTAAAGGCAGCATTTTTGCTTTTCTCGGGCCTAATGGCGCTGGTAAATCTACAAGTATTAAGATGTTTACGTCTTTAACAAAACCAACAAAAGGAGAGATTCTTCTGGAAGGAATCAATGTTCTTAAAAACCCTGACAATGCTCGAAAACAATTCGGCATAGTCTTTCAAGATCACAGCATCGATGATGAACTTACCGCTTATGAAAACTTAAAATTTCATGCAGTACTTTATCAAGTACCAAAAGATATTCGTGAGACAAGAATTTCTGATGCTTTGAAATTAGTTGAATTAGAAGACAGAAAAAATAGTCTTGTAAAAACATTTTCAGGCGGTATGAAACGAAGACTTGAAATTGCAAGAGGCCTAGTTCATAATCCAAAAATCTTATTCTTGGATGAGCCTACAACAGGCCTTGATCCTCAAACAAGAAATTCTATTTGGAAACATATAAAAATGCTTAACAAAGAACATGGAATGACTATTTTTCTCACAACTCATTATATGCCTGAAGCAGAAGAGATTGCTGATATTGTTGCAATAATTGATCATGGAAAAATCACAGCTCAGGGAACTGTGACTGAGCTTAACAAAAAAGCAAAAGCAAAAACTCTGGAAGAAACATTTCTTAAGTTTACGGGTAAGAGTATTCGTGAAGAGCAGGGATCAGGTCTTGACATGATGAGACGCATGAGAAGGTTAAGACATTGAGTGGTGCAATATATGTTATGTGGCTACGTCAGCTTAAGCGTTTTTGGCGCTCAAAAGCAAGAATGGCAGGTTCTCTTGGTCAACCTTTACTTTTCTTATTCGCTTTAGGTCTTGGTTTTGGACCAGTTTATTCTGCTGCAGGTCAAGGTAATTACTTACTGTTCTTAGCTCCAGGCGTTATTGCAATGTCTATTCTTTTCACATCAATGTTTAATGGTATTGAAGTTATTTGGGACAGACAATTTGGTTTTCTGAAAGAAACTCTTGTAGCGCCTGTTTCAAGGATAAATATTATGATTGGAAAAACTCTTGGTGGCGCCACAGTTGCACTTATTCAAGGGGTTGTTGTTTTGTTATTGACCTTCCTATTTGGTTTTAGAGTTCATTCTATTGGAGGATTTTTTCTGGGTTTATTATTTATGATTTTGATAGCAGTTCTTTTTACTTCTCTTGGTATTGCTATTGCTTCAAGAATGACTGATATGCATGGGTTTCCAATAATAATGAATTTTTTGATTATGCCTATTTTCTTTCTTTCAGGGGCATTGTTTCCTCTGGAAAATCTTCCTTCAGTGCTAAGTATAATTACTAAAATAAATCCATTATCTTATGGTGTTGATGGAGTTAGGGGTGCACTCACTGGAACCACACATTTCGGTTTGGGGCTTGACTTTTTGGTTTGTAGCGTATTGGCTATGATTATTCTGTTTATTGGTAGCAAATTATTTTCTAAGATAGAATTATAAAAAGAAAAAAAAACATAACCACTATTTAGTGATGAAAAAGAAAAGATTTATATACATTTAATAACTACCAATTGATGTGAAACAGAAAACACTAGAAAGAATGCTGGATGAAGACAAAATCCATCAACTAAGACAATACATTCAAAACTTCTGCACACACGTAAGATATGCAAGATTACATGGTAAAGTGGATCTTTCTGAACTATACAAATGGTATGATAAAATGAAACCAGCACTTCACGAACACAGTGCAGAAAACAAAGTCGATATGTCGGCAATAAAATATGCATTACAAAGACTGCCATTTGAAGAAATGCCACAAACAGATAAAGTATATGTAAAAAACAGTACTGAAGATTTAAGCAATATAGAGGGCATCAAAACCTTAGCGTGCAAATATCGAAGAAGACAAGTCTATAAAGTAACACCAAACACGATAGAATTCATAGCGCGAGAAAGCGAAACAGATATTTTTGATATAGTAACAACCCTTATAATGTATAATAAAGAAGCAACAAAGATAAAAAACAGATTAGCACAAGAAAAAGAATTAATTTCACAAATAAAAATGAACACCAACAAACAAGAGTCAAAAGAAAAAAACCAAGTTATGGTGATGGTTGCAAATAAACTCGGAACAACATACAAAGAAATAAAAGATTTAGACGAAACATTAGATTATAAGTTATTCAAACTATTAACAAACATTCATGAACAACACAATAATAATATCCAAATAGAATTTGACGAAGAATTTTCAATAACAGATGCTCAAACCAAAGCCAAACAATGGCGAAAAAGAATAGAAAACGAATTAAACATCGACCCGAGTAAATCAGTTCACATAATATCCAGCAACACACACAGCATTGTAAACTGTTTAACAGGATTTGCCAAAGAAAACGAACAAATAATACGACAATTAGTAAAAAAAGATCCTACTTTAAAAGAAATAAGTTCAAATAATCCAAGTGAATTATATTATCTCACGCAACAAATAGCAAAGAAAAACAAAGATTTTCTCAACGAAAAAATATCTTACGAAAAAAAACTTGGAATACAACACGTAGAAGATACTGCCGGCACAGGAATAGATGCGCAGATAATAAACCTTGAAAAAATTGATTATAACAAAATTGACCCTCGAATAAAAGAAAAAATAAAAGAACTAAAAAGCGGATACATAATCAACATTGACTACGCATTTGGAAGACAAGGATCACAAATAATGAGACAATTATGCCAACTTTTCAACACACAAATAGACAGCATATCAATAATTGGTAAAGCAGGAATTGTCTGCGGAGATAAATATGACATCATGCTGCCAACATACTTCAAATCACAAATTGAAGGAGGAGTATATGGATTTTCAGACAGAGAAAACAACCTAAAACCTGAAGATTTAATGAAACTTGTTAACGGTCACAAAGTACATTCAAAAGGACCAATGCTAACAGTCCCCGGAACTGCAATTCAAAACAAAGAAGTTTTAGAATACTACAAATATGAATACCACATATTAGGCCTTGAGATGGAAGGAATACCAAATCTTGAAGAGATAAAAAATGCCAAACATAAAGAACTGTTAAAAAAAGATGTGAAATTAAATATTGGATACTGGGCAAGCGACAATCCACAAAAGCCAGATCAACATTTAGGGGGAAATCACATGGATAAAGGATTTATACCAACATATGCATTGAGCATCGCTGTTTTAAATAACATCTTAAACTAAGCTAAATATTTTTAAACTCTCAAACCTTAACTAATTCTATGAAATACATCGCTGACTTGCATGTTCACTCAAAATTCAGTCGAGGATGCTCAACCAACCTAACTCTTAAAAATATGGAGAAATGGGCCAAAATAAAAGGCGTTGAAGTTCTTGGAACAAGTGATTTTACACACCCAGAATGGATAAAAGAAATAAAAAACCACCTCGTAGAAGATGATAGCGGAGTGTTAAAAACAACAACTGGTTTTCCATTCATATTACAAACAGAGATTTCACTAATCTATACTCAAGCAGGAAAAGGAAGAAGAGTACACGTAGTAATTCTCGCGCCGAATTTTGCAGTAGTAGAACAAATCACTGAATACTTAAAAAGACACGGACGAGTAGATTATGATGGCAGACCAATATTTAAGATTCCAGCACACGATTTAGTTTATGAACTTAGAAATATATCTCCTGAAATTGAAGTGATTCCAGCACACATCTGGACTCCCTGGTTTAGCATGTTTGGATCAAATTCCGGCTTTGACTCAATCCATGAATGCTTCAAAGATCAAGCAAAAAACATTCATGTTTTAGAAACAGGACTTTCAAGTGACCCGCCCATGAACTGGAGACTAAGTCAATTAGATAATTATGGACTGGTTTCATTTTCAGACTCACACAGTTTTTGGCCTTGGAGACTCGGAAGAGAAGCAACAATACTTGATTTGAAAAAACTAAATTATAAAGAAATTCTTCGAGCATTAAGAACATTTGAAGGATTATCCGGAACTGTAGAAGTTAATCCAGCATATGGAAAATACCATGTTGATGGTCATAGAAACTGCGGTGTTATAATGAATCCGTCAGAAGCAATAAAAAACAATAACATCTGTCCTGTGTGTAAAAAGCCATTAACACTAGGTGTTGCTCACCGGGTTGAAGAATTAGCTGATAGAAAACTAGGATTTAGACCAAAAAACGCGCGAGATTTTCATACATTAATTCCACTTTCAGAAGTTATCGCAAAGCTAATTGGTAAAAGTGTTGCCACAAAAAGTGTCTGGCAGGAATACAACAAACTCTTGAAAGAATTCAAGTCCGAATACAAAATACTGCTCAGCGCTCCAAGAGAAGAACTCATAAAACACACGCATGAAAAAATTGCAGATGCAATCATGAAGAACAGGATTGGCGGACTCAAAATAAAACCTGGTTATGATGGAGTTTATGGCGAAATTGTTCTTGATGAAGAAATAAGTGAAGATGAATTAGAACAACCAAAAATTCCAGTCGCACAAAAAGGTTTAAATGATTTCTTTTAGAAAAAAACAAAGAACAAATTAAGATTTTTTGCTTAATACGTTATTCCAAAGCTTGTAATATCTGGCTGTTGTGAAATATCCAAGCGCATAGTGTACATCATTCTTAGCATAACTTTCTGGATTAGTTCTTGCAACTTCCGAATAACGCTCAGGATTTTTCTTTATGTTATCTATGTAACCTTGAAAAAAACTTTTTGCATCTTTCACACCAGTTATTGTACTTATTGCATAAATAACTATGTTTTCACCGAGTTTTCCTGTTTCTGTATCAAGAAGTCTTGCTTCAAGCTGCTGGAACTTATCACCGCCATTTCTTGCAACTTCTTCTGCAGATTCTATTCTTTTACTGATTCTTTCAGTAATTTTTTTCCATCCGAGAGGTTATTACCGTTGTGAGTTTTAAAAATAGAATTAAATTTATAAACATTATTACTTTTCCATCTAAAATGGACATGATATTTAGTGAATTCGCGGATAAAATAAAAAAAGTTTCAGAAAGCTTAAGAACTGAAATGAAGCGAAATCTCAAAACAATTGATTCTGAGATAGAAATAATCATTAATGCCGAAGAAAAAAATATCAATTATATAGAAAAAATTCTCGATATCTTGCTGGATTATGCTCATTTGAGCGTTGGAAAAAAACAATTCAACAAACTAACTGATTACTATGCGACTTTCAACAAAGAAAATGCTGGTTTCTACAAAAAAGAATATGATGAATTTTTAAAAGAAGAATAAGGCTATTTTAAAAAAAGATAAAAAAAGATAAAAAAAATTATTGGATGTTTACAACGCCGTAAACATCTCCATCACAATCTAAACAATAGAAAAGATGTTTACCTACTTTTTCTGCAACAAACTCTACAACACCAAAATCAACTGTTTCATCAACACCACATTCAGGTATTGAAATATGGTGTATATCTGTGTTCATAAAGTTTAGTCTAACAACATCTCCCTGATTCACAGTTATTGTATTAGGATCAAATCGTCCATCCATAATTCTTACTTCGAATTCTTTTACAGTTACTTCTTTTACAACATCTTCATCTACTGGAAGCTCTATGCTATTATTACATCCTACAAATAGGAATAGTAATAATACAAATGTTATTGCAATTATTGTTTTTCTCATTAAAATCACCTTTTATCCAACTATTTTAAACACTGGAGCTCTATTGACATCGTTTACAATGATGAAAACTTTTTGACTTGTTTTTAGTTCTCCATCACTAACCACAACTTCAACACTGTAATTTCCAGCATCATTGTAAGTTGTTGTATGTGTTTGTGTTTTAAACCAACCATTTATTGTTATTTCCAATGCGTCTCCTTCTCTATCACTTGCATCAATCGGAAGATTAATTATTTCTCCTTCATCAACTTCAATTAGAGGCATGAAAACTAGTTTTGGAGCTGTATTCATTTGGGTTACGACTATTTGGAATTCTTTTTTCGTTGTTGATTGTCCATCTTTTGCTAATACATATACATCGTACACACCTACGTCATCCATTTTTGTTTGCCAAACACCTTTTTCATTGAATGGTTCTGAATATTCTATTTCTACTTCATTACCATCTGGGTCTGAAACATCAAAGTCTAATTCTAAAAGCTCTGTTTCCATAACTTTTAATTCGTCTTCTAAACCACTTATCACTGGTGCTCTGTTCACATTTTCAACAACGATTTCAATCATTGCTGATCTAGATTTTTCAGCATCGTATGCTCTTACAACAACATTGTAAGTTCCTGCATCTTCATAGGTTGTTTCTTTTTCTGTTGAATTCATCCAGCCTAAATATTCAACTTCGAATTCATCTTCTTCAACATCATAGATGTTACAATCAATTACAACATTCTCGCCTTCTTTTACAACTATTTTTTCAAGACATTCAATGATTGGTGCTTTATTTGTAGGATTTATAACAATCAAAATGTTTTCTGATGTTGAGAGTTCACCATCTGTTGCAGTCACTGTTATTGAATATTTTCCTGCATCACCTTCGATTGTTTGCCAAAGACCTTTTTCATCAAATGGTTCTGAAAATGTATATATTATATCATCACCATCAGGATCATATGCTTCTGGTTGTAGACTCATAAGGTCTCCTTCTTCGCCTTCAATTGTATACATTGATTTGAGTTCTTCGTTTGTTTTCTCTTTTGTTTCGTCTCCAGTTATCTCAATCACTTCATCTTCTGTTTGTCCATCTTTTGGAAGTACAACTTCTACAATCTTTTCTTCCACAACTTCTCCTGATATTGCTCCTTCTTCTCCTGAGTTCATTGTTTTACTACAGGCCGATAAAAGTAATAATAGAATCAATCCTAGAACTAAATATTGTTTTTTAAACATTTTACCACCCTCTTAACTATTTATATTTACAAATCTTATTTTAAAAATAGAGGATAATTAATATATAAATTTTTCTATTTTAAAGTAGATACAACTTTTTCACAACTACAAAATGACAACATTTATAAATAATCTTTTGTTCTGAAAAAAATATGGGAAACAAATTACTCATGATTTTAGGGTTGTCGATTTTTCTAAATAACGGAACAGACTATAAAAGAATGGCTCAAGAACTATACAACCACGTCCAAACAAAAGAACCAACAGGTGTTGAAATAATTTCAACATTGACCGATGAAAATTCAATTAATAAATTAATTTCATCAAACCTATCCTTTTTTTCACCAATGAGCGAACTATACACAAAAAGTGAAAAATGCGTGGGAATAGAAATAGGACATTCAGTTGTTTTTTTTGTCGATAACAACCTAAATGGTGAACCGGAAGAAGTACATTATTTTCAGAACATTAATAATCCTAAAAAAAAAATGGTTGTTACAGAAAAATATTCTGTCAACATGTCTGAAGAATTATTTTGTCCCACAAGAACAAAAAAAGAAACTTGGAATAAATTTAAAAACAGTTATAAAGAATTCTTAGAAATAGGATACGATTTTACGTTTAAAAAATAAAAACTTATTTATTTCCAAAATAGAAAAAATCTTCTATTTTGACATTGTCGGGAGAGTAGTGCCCTTGTTTTTCATAATAGGGCTTTTCCTTCTCCACTGACACAACTTGTGTTTTGTTTACAGATTCCTCTTTTTCTCGGGGTTGTTCTCTCAAAAGCGGTTCTGGACTTGGTTGGTGGGTACTCGCCGGTCTTGACTTTATCACTGAAATAACACCAATTAATTCTTTGACTTGGGACTTAAGTTCGCCCACTTCTTGAGATAATTTAAGAATGCGATTATCTGAAAAATCTTTGAATCTATGAAACTTGTTATTAAGCTCTTCGAATAATTCGGAATCTCTTCCGAAAATACTGCTTTTTTGGGCTTCTTCGCTAAGCATGATGTTTGCAGCTTGTTGAACAGAACTCACAGATGAATCTGCAAAACCGAAGTTTCGCAGTTCTTGAGACATACTATTAAGTTTTTGTATACTGGCAATATCATTCATAGGGAACTCACAAGAGTATAATGAAACAACCCCTTTAAATAGTTTTCTATACTAGGTTACATATTTAGTATACTAGAATACTTGAAAATTAATTTTTCAAGCTATAATAAACCCTTCTGTTATTCTTACCTTTATTTTCCGCCTTCATAAATTCCAACTCACCAATCTCAGAAGTGTTCTTCACATGCGTTCCCCCGTCAGCCTGTTTGTCAAAGTCACCAATCTCAACAATTCGAAGAGTATCAATTGCTGGCGGCAACGCATTAGCAAGTTTGACAACAGAAGGAATTTTCATAGCCTCATCACGAGGTAAATAGTATGCTTTGACATCCATTCCCTTCTTTGCAATCTCATTTGCCTTTTTTATGTATTCAACCATTTTTTCAGCATCATAATCATCAAGAGAAAAATCTATCCTCACCTTATCAACGCCCAATTGATTTCCACTTATCAAAGCACCCATTTCATTATGAATCAGTGTGCTAACAATATGTGCAGAAGTGTGCGCGCGCATTAATTTATAGCGCTTGTCCCAATCAATAACACAATGAACTTTGTCGCCCTTCTTTAAGCCATGACGATTAACCTCATGACTAATTTCTCCAGAAAATTTTCCAACAAAAACAACTTTGAACTCTTCATCATCTTGTTTCATAACACCTTCATCAAAAGGTTGACCGCCCGAATTAGGATAAAAAGCAGTTTTATCAAGAACAACAAATTTACCATCACTTACACTCACAACCTTTGCATCAAATTCTTTTAGATAAGAATCTTCCATGTACAATGCTTCACTCATAAATATCACCCCGAAATATTAAAAAAAACAATTAATATAAAAATTTTACTTCAAAATAATCCTTGTTTTTCGAAACCACAATAATAAATCAAGCTCATCAACATCAATACCAGTCGTTCTTGCAAAAACTCTCATTTGATCTTCAAACCACAAGTATTCTTTCTCGTTTGAAGGTCGGTTCTTATGTTTAGTTATTCCAAACTCATACAAAGAATCAATTATGTGTCCATCAATAATGGCTATGTTTCGATAACCAATATTTCTTAAGAAATGACTTGCTTCCTTAAAACTTAAACCCTTAAAATTATTAACCAAAAAATGTCTCGCAATGCAAACATTTTTTGGAAGCTGTTTCAATAAATCTGTTTTTTTTCTAGCTTCAAAAATGTAGGCTGCTTTGTTATTGTGAAAACGAGCGTGTCCTCTTAAAAGCCTCTTTAATTCATCAATTGTTCCGTGAATTAGCAATTGCTTGTTTTTGAAATTAATGACTTCAAAAACTTTTCTTGCATTGCTCATGGGTGTGCATAAACAGTAACAAAGTTCTATGAATAAGTCTTCTTTTGAAGCACTATGAAATTTTGCAAACTCCTCAAGCCTTTTTTTAATATCTGACTCGTTTTTAGAATATAAATTTTTTAATTCGTTCATTATAGTTCATCATCCTGAACGTATTTTTTCCTTTGTTTTAAAGCAATAAAAGCTTTTTGCAGTTCTGAACCAAGATATGCTGCGTGTTGCAAGTTTGAAACTAATCCTTTTGAAATTATTTTATAATATAAATCTTCAGGACAAGAACCATAAAAGTTCACAACTAGTTGTTTATTAGGAGTTCTGAATTGAACTTCAAGCAGGTGTTTTTCTTTATTGATACGTATCAGGAAATATCCGCTCTCATCCTTTTGCCAATCAGATTTCTTTCTGGAATTTACAATTATCTCTTCAACCATTAATAAAAGCAAATAAAGAAGCATATTTATGTCTTTCTGATCATCTAATGATTTGATTATAAATTAAGTTCTTTTTTTCTTCGCGATAAAAGATGTTCATAATATTTCTCAACAGATTTATTATACCAGACTCTTCCTTCTTGTATGTTTTTTCTTTGTGCTTCTTCAATATGTTCAATTATATTCAGATAGTAAAACATCTTAAGAAGAATTATTTGTGTAACTCTTCAACCATTCGTTGAGCAAAAGCCAAAGGCTTTATCCCAAGAACATCACAAGAATGAAGATATTTCTGAAAAAACAAAAACGGATCAAGAAGAGAAACCTTTTGAAAAAAATCCTCAACAAGATGATAATCCCTTTTCTCAACAAAAGCAAACAAATTCAACTGATGCTCTAAGCATCCACCAACCTCATTAAAAGCAACAATTTGCCAGTTATATTTTTGAGTCAAAAAAACCAAATCATGTTGTTCACTAACAGTATGAACAAAAAGCTTTTCTAAAACACGCTTAGAATCTTTACAAATTCGAAAATGAAAATTTTTTCCAAGATCAGAAACAAAAATTACGAGCATCATATATTGACCTAAATTATGCAAATCACCGATTTTTGAACATTGTTCAAGTCTATCAGAAACAAGATCAAAAGAAGAATCAGATTTCTGAGCATATTCAAAAATCTGTTCTAAATTTAATTCTGACTTCGAAATCGACTTTGATAAGAACCCAATATTTAACAAGAATAATTTTTGAAAATCATCATGCATAGATTTAACATAACCAGACATCCTTGCAAAACCTTCCTTTCGAAGCCGCAATAAAGCCTTAATAGAAATAACCTGCGAAGGAATAGGTGGACGACCGAGAATCTTTCGAGCAAAAACATAATCCTCAGAATCCGCACTTTTATTCCAAAGATCAAAAGAGTGAGACAACTCATGAGCAATAGTCTCATAAGCATGCATATGAGGATAAATGATGTGTACACCATCAAGATACGTATCAACAAAGTCTTTTGTTAACATCCATTTCAAAGAAATATTTGAATCAGAAGAAATCCTTTCATAAGAACCGAGAGACGATTTGTTTTCATTAAAAGGAAGAAGCTTAATCAAAATATTAGTTTTTCGTGAACGAAGCAAACGAGGATTTTGTTTTAAGACAGAGATAACAGTGTTAGAAGCAATATTCAACAAATCCTTCTCAATTTCACCAGAAGATTTTTTCTTGATAGAATTAAGAAATGATTTATCACCAGAAGAAAGATTCTCATGTAAAATAAGTTTGTCACAGTTGTCAATAATATAACTAAAAATAAATTGTTGAGTTGACCCTACCAATAATTTGTCATGTTTCATATTCAACACGCTTTGAACAGTCAGATTAACAACAGATTTGCCAATAACAATCCTATCTCTTCTTTTAGGTCTGAAACGAGCCTTCAAAAAATTGGAAAATAAACCGCTATCAAGAGATTCTTCATTTTTCTTTTCAAAAAGAAAAGCCAAGTTTGAAAAAGAATCCATGATTTTTTCATCAAAAGACTCTGAATAAACAAATAACTCTTTTTCACGAGCAAAAGACTTTTTAAAATCAAAAAGAGCTTGTTTATTTGATAAAGACTCAAAATAAGAAACAATCTTTGAATCAAGCTTTGCTAAATCTTTCTCAAACATAGACTTAACAAAACGAAAAGACTGATTAATCTTAACAAACTTTTCAAAATCCTCTTTAGACATGGAAGAAGAAAGCTTTATCAGACAATCATACATTTGTTGAAGTTTTCCGCAAATGACACCACAAACAGAAGTTAAAGAAGAAATCAGAATTCCAACCTCCAACTCTTCTGAAGCATCATGCCAATGAAGACTTTTCAACAAATTTTGAACTGATGAAATGAATTCAGCAAAACCATTTTTAAAAGATGATTTAAGACCCAAAACATTTTTTGCAAGAGTTTCAAATTGAATCTTCGGAGGCTTCATGAAAATAATTATTGAAAGAATAGTATATAAAGTTTTTCGAAAGAAAAACTATTCATCAAAACCTTCTTTTTTCAAAAAAGCCTTTCTTTTCTTCTTTGCAGCAGAATCTAGTTCGTTCAAAACATTAACAGTAAAAGGATAATAACTAAGCTCTAAAGTTTTACAAGCAGATATAAAAGTTTTTAGAAAAACAATGATATTCATCAAAGAGAGTTTCTTTAAAAAAATATTCGCTTTAGAATAAGCGCTTATAGGCATTAACAAATGCAAATCGGTTGCAGAAGATAAACAATTTTTCAAATCATTAAATAAAACCCTATTCTTATAACCCACTCTTGTCATACCAGAAACTATTGATTCAACAGATTCTTTATTTATCGAAGAAATAATTGTCTTATTCAAATAATCATTATAATAAACCAGTTCATCCCTTAAATAATTAATCAACATTAAATAAACAATTGCCTCACCAAAATAATGTAATGCACCAGCCTCATAAAATTGCTTCGAAACAACTTTCAAATTTTCAAAATTGTTATTTAATGAATTAGTATCAAAAAAATTTTTTATTTTTTCTCCATTCTTATTAAAAAAGGTATTTATCGAAAAACTTAAATCATAACTTTGAAGTCTTTTTTTACTCACCCATTCAGTTATAATAGACCCGACCTCTGCAAACCCTTCCGATCTTAAATTACACAACAAATTAACTAATAAAATCAGTTCATTTGAAGGATTTGAACCGATTAATTTAGTGGCTATTAAATAAGAATTAGGCTGTTCCAAACTTAGCTGCCAATCACAAGCATGAATCAACTCATGACCTATTGTAGTATACACTGATCCTGTAAAGTATGACATTTTTAAAGAATAATAAGACAAAAAATCAGTTATATCAACCACATAAGTTATAAAATAATTTGAAAAATTCGAAACAGCTTTAGTAAAAGCACCTGACCGGCCTGAACTATCTGCAAGAAGAATATAAAGATTAACTTTAGAAGCCCTCAACAAAGAATCATTCTTCTTTAAAGTCAGTAAGATTGTATTTACGTACATATTAAGAATTAACTGTAAAATCTCTTCAAAAGATAATTTGTTCAAACCATTCAAAATTTCTTTTTCAGAATCATTATAAGATGAACTATTCATACAATCTGAAATTTTATTTTTCAAGTTACCTCGAAAATAAGCCCAATCTAAATTAAAATGTACAGCCAAATAAACAGTTTTATTGTTAATTACCAATTTTTTTTGTATTTGAGGACTTTTTTGACGTTTTTTAAAAAGATGTTCATCTTCAGGATATTTTTTTCTCAATAGAGACGTTTTCATGTCATGAATTTTCAAACCCAAATGAGACGCTTTAACGAACACATCATTTACAATTTGAAATCTTTTTTCAAAGCTAAAAAATAACAACATGATTTTGTGTTTTGCAGCCTGATCTGAAAAAAAATTAACATAGTTAAACACTTTAGTTTTATAATCCAGAAAGGGTTTCTTATCTGCCAGTAAATCAAAAATTTCTAAAATCGAACTCATAATAGAATGAGAATTTAATAAATAGTCATCTTTAACAGAATGAGAATGAATTATTTCATCAGTAATTTTCTTAATTTTTTCTGCATGCACACACACTAATTCACCAAGTGCTTTTATTTCAGAAAGCTTTTTTTCATCTTTCCAATGAATTGAATAAAGAATAAAAAGAATATCTGCACACAATTTACAAGAGATACGATTACATTCATTTCCTACTGCAGAAAAGTATTTATCATATTTATTCAATGAATCATATTTGGACATAAAAAAACTTATTAGAAAACTATTATATAATACTTTCGCCAGTCATATTATTAGGTTTTTCAAGACCTAGAAGTTTCAAAACAGTAGGTGCAATATCTTTAAGTCCCTTGCCTTTTTTCAAACTACAAAACATTAGTTTTTCGTCATTTGAAACCAAAATTAAAGGTACAGGATTTGTAGTGTGACTTGTTCTCCACTCAGGCGTTTGGTCCTCAACATTACCATGATCTGCAAAAACCAACAAAGAATAATCATGCTTTAAACCTGCTGAAACAATTTTACCAACACAATCATCAACTGCAATAACTGCTTTTTTTATAGCCTCCAAAATACCTGTGTGTCCAACCATATCACCGTTTACAAGATTAACAACAATAAAATCATAAGCTTCTGATTTTATGTTCTCAACAAGTTTTTCAGTTACTTCGTAAACACTCATCTCAGGCTGTAAATCATAAGTTGCAACCTTTGGAGAATTTACAAGAATCCTGTCTTCTTCAAAAAAAGGTTCTTCAATTTGCGCGTTAAAAAAGAAAGTTACATGAGCATATTTTTCAGTTTCGCTTATACGAAGCTGTTTTAAGCCCGCTTTTGAAACAACTTCTCCAAGAATATCTGCTGTACTTTGTACTTTAAAAGCAACACTTGCATTCATCGGTCGATAATATTGAGTCATACACATGTAAAACACATTCATGGGTTTTCGTTCCCAACCAAAAAAATCTTTCTCAACAACTGCCTGTGTGAATTGTCTTGGTCTATCAGTTCGAAAGTTGTAGAATATTATTGAATCATTTTCCTGAACACCAGAATAGTTATCGTGTGCTCGTGGCTTTATGAATTCATCAGTTTCATGAGTTGCATGACACTCTTTTATTTTCGCAATTGGATCTGAAAACTTATCTTCACAATCAGCATTCACAATACAATCATAAGCAAGTTTCGTTCTATCCCAGCGCTTGTCTCTGTCCATCGTGAAGTATCGTCCAGAAATCGTTGCAATACTTCCAAAGCCAAGCTCTTTGAACTTATCAAGCAAAGCCTCAACATGTATCAAGCTGTTATGAACAGGCGCGTCACGTCCATCAGTAATTACATGAACAAATACATTCTCAAAACCTTGCTTTTTGCAAAGTTCCAAAATAGCAAACAAATGATTAATATGTGCGTGAACGCCTTCAACTTGTAAAAGACCTATCAAATGTAATGCACAATTGTTTTTCTTGCAATTATTTATTGCCTGCAACAATTCAGAAATTTCAAAAAAAGTTCCGTCACTTATTGATTTGTTTATTCTTGTAAGTGATTGAAATATTAGTCTTCCAGAACCAATAGTCATGTGACCAACTTCACTGTTTCCCTGATATCCTTTTGGAAGACCTACTGCTTCTCCGCTTGCATCCAATAAAACGTTTGGATAATTATTCATAAGATTATCAGTGTTTGGAGTGTTCGCTTCTAGAATGGCATTATCCTTTGAGTCATTCCTATAACCCCAACCATCTCTAATAACAATTATTGTTTTATGTTTGTTCATCTTTATGGTTTTCTAAAAGATTCACCGGCATAACTGCAGTTATCACCTAGTTCTTCTTCAATTCTTAAAAGCTGATTATATTTTGCAAGTCTCTCGCTTCTACAAGGAGCGCCTGTTTTTATCTCACCGGTTTTAAGCCCCACAACCAAATCTGCAATAAAGCTATCTTCTGTTTCACCACTTCTATGACTAACCATAACTCCCCACCCTGCTTCTTGTGACATTTTGCAAGCTTTAATGCTTTCTGTGATTGAACCTATTTGATTCACTTTTAATAAGAGTGCATTACAAGTTTTTTCTTCAATTGCTCTGGCAATTCTTTTAGGATTTGTAACAAGCAAATCATCGCCTACAATCTGAATTGATTCACCTAATTGCTCTGTTAATTTAACATATGTTTCCCAGTCATCTTGGTCAAACGGATCTTCAATTGAAACAATATCATAATTTTCGACGAAATCTTTGTAGACTTCAATCAATTCCTCGCCTGTTTTTTTCATGCTTCCATCAGTCTCAGGATTTTTAAAATCCAAATCGTAAACTCCATCATTGTAAAATTCAGATGCAGCGATGTCCATTCCTATTTTTACTTTACCAGTGTATCCTGCCTTTTCAATTGCTTCTTTTAAGAGTTCAAGTCCTTCTTTGTTATCTTGGATGTTTGGTGCAAATCCTCCTTCATCGCCAACATTTACAGCGTCTTGTCCGTATTTTGTTTTAATAACTTTTTTTAGGTTGTGATATACTTCAACGCCCATTCTCATGGCCTCTCGAAAGTTTGAAGCTCCAACTGGCAGAATCATAAATTCTTGCATTGCGAGCTTGTTTCCTGCATGTGTTCCGCCATTTATCACATTAAACGATGGTACTGGCATAATCATTTCTGTATTTCCTGCTAAGTCTGCTATGTGCTTGTATAAAGGAACATTTTTTTTTGCAGCTCCGGCTTTACAAACAGCCATGCTTACTGCAAGGATTGCATTTGCTCCAAGGTTTGATTTATTTTCTGTCCCGTCAAGTTCCAGCATAAGATTATCAATTTCTTCCTGTAATTCTTCATCCATTCCAACAACTTTAGGTGCTATCAGTTCATTAACGTTAGAAACAGCTTTTAACACACCCTTACCCATAAATCTAGTTGGGTCTTTGTCGCGTAGCTCTAGTGCTTCATGTATTCCTGTGCTTGCTCCGCTTGGAACCATTGCTCTAAACAATCCATTCTCAGTAACCAAATCACATTCAATCGTTGGGTTTCCTCTTGAATCAAATACTTCTCTTGCTTTAACAGATTTTATAGTCATAGCTCATACACCTCAGTAAATAATCATGGTAATATTTGAACAAATAATCATCTGCTTAAAAAAGTTTTTGTTTGAGACAAAAAAATATGATAAAAACACAATTTACAGTTATTTACCACTATTAAGTGATTAAAAAACGAAACATTTATATATTAAACAGATTCAAAACAAGCATGGCCATAGAAAAAACACCAAAACACAAGTATGCAATCACAAACTTCATAAAAAAAACAGGACACGCAGCACATCAATCAATAAAACAAAGTCCTGATGCCGACTTACTCTTAGCAAGTGCAATAGGCACAGCATTCATAACAAGTAATCTACCATTGACACTATTATTAGGAGCCGCCAGTATAAAACAATACTTATGGGGCTGGCTTGCATATACTAGGATACAAAACGCAATTAACAAAAAAGAAGGAGAAGTATCAGTTGAAGCATTAAAAAAAACTTATAGTGTACGAAGACAAGGCCCCTGTTGGTACTTCGGAGCAAAATATGCAATAAAAAAATTTCAAAAAAACTCTAAATCAACCTTAGAACAAACATTAGAAAAAACACCAAAACACAATTGCTTGCAACAAACAATCTATCCAACCTATCAAAAATGAAACTAGAAAACCTACTTGAAACCGTAAAAGATAAATGCCTTGAAACAAGCGTAAAATTATCAAATAACCCAATCTACAAATACTGTGTTGATGTCACAAGCGGATGGGCATACTACACACCAACTTATGCTTTACAAGAAGCAATTGCCGGAAAAGATCTTGAAACAATAGTAAAAACTAGACTTCTCGGAATGCTAGTTCACTCCATTGTTATGAGACCAGTGGGTCTTTTAAGAAATTATGTGGCTAAAAAATGGTCAGTAACAGAGAACAGCAGTTTTTGGGATAAAACAAAAGTAAACCTAGTTTCAGTTACACCAATACAATCAATCGCCTATGCAGGAATGTTAATAGGTGGAATGGCCTGGTCAGGTAACTATGATTGGAAAGCATCAGGAATCGCTTGGGGAATAGGCGTCGGAGTAGGAGCATTACATTCAATACCATATGGGTTTGTACAAGATAAATTCAGAAAATTCTTTAAAGTAAAACCAGCCATACAAAAAGATGAAACACAAACAGAAACACAAACAGAAACAAAAATAGGTTATACGAAAAAAGAAACAAACAAAACATACAAAAAATATTTATAACACAATAATTCTACAAAAATTTATGGTTGCAAAAAAACTTTATCGCTCAAAAAAAGATAAGAGAATCGCAGGAGTTTGCGGTGGAATCGGAGAATATTTTGATGTTGATCCAACACTGATAAGACTTTTATGGATTATATTTCTACTTATTGGCGGAAGTGGACTATTAGCATACATCATCGCATGGATAATCATACCAGAAAATCCAAAACAATAAACAATAACTTTATTTATGAAAAAGAATTCCTTTCCTCTTATGGGATTTGACTTTTCGTTTAGACAACTCGATACTTTAAAAGATTTAAAGATACTTACAAATTTCTTAATCAAGCAATCACTTGGATATCCAAATTATGAGGATTGGGTTTTAAAATCAGAAGCAGAGATTGACTGCGGCTATAAATCAGCAATACTTGCTTTCAGCAAAAATCAGCTCATTGGTGATTTAGTTTATCAACCGCACAAAGAACTTCCAAGATTCAGAGAATTAAAAAATATGCGAGTCCACCCAATTGTTAGACAAAGATATTTTGCTAGTTTCATGCTAAGACAAGCAGAAACAGAGAACAAAAATGCATATGATGCAATAATCTGTGATGTAAGAACCGACCAACCAGAAGTCATAAACCTCCTAAGGATTACAGGCTACGAACCAATTCTCAAAACACCTCTTTATGACAAAAACATAGATGATATAGTTATGATTAAAACATTCAATAAAACAAGTAGGCAAGGAATATTATATAAAGCAAAAGAAAACATTGCAAGGAACTAAAAAAATGGAACACTTAGCAATACTCAGCAAAGAAAAAAAACTTTTAGAAAAAATAATTTGTGGTGAAAAAACAATAGAGTCCAGATGGTATACTCATAAAAAAACACCTTATCATAAAATCAAGCCCGGAGAAGTTATTTATTTCAAAGAGTCAGGAAAACCAGTAACTGTTAAAGCAAAGGTTTCTCAAACACTATTTTTTGATGAATTGAACAAAGAAAAAATAAAATCTATCATACAAGAATATGGGGTCAAGATATGTATAACACAAGAATACAGCTCAAAGCTAGAATGTAAAAATTATTGCACACTCATATTTTTAGAAAACATTCAAAAAATAGAACCATTCAACATCAATAAAAGAGGATATGGAAACATGGCTGCATGGATAACAGTTGAATCAATTAATCAAATAAAAAAATGAAATAAAAAATTTTATTTGCATAAAATTTATATAGTAAAGGGTTTTTAATAAACAATTAAAAAAAAGGGGTGTTTGTATTGCCAGATCAAACTGATGAAGATTACGAAATTCTACCGCACGAAGAAATTGAAGAGCTAAGAAGAGCTGTTGAAAAAATAAAAAAAGATCCTCTAGGAGAAGAACTAGAAGGTAAAACACTTCTCGAAGCAGTAGATGAACTAAATGATAACATTAAAAAATTAATACACATATTCACGGGCGCCCAAGAAGAACTGATAAAAGAATACTCCGAAGCCAGTCCCGCAAAAATGTTAAAGGAAATATCTAGTCAGAACTCTAAGATTGCAGAGGGTATTTTGGGTCTTGCAGATATGATAAAAGAATTAAAAAAGCCCATTCCACAAATGACCATGAATAAACCACAAACAACTCAAAGACCACAATACCCACCACAAGCCTCGCAAGGAATGCCAATGCAAAGAATGCCACCACAACAAGCACCTTCTTATCCAGAACCTCAAACACAAAAACCTATTTTTAATTCTGAAATGAGGCCGGGAATTGAAATCAGACCGACAAACATGCAAAGACCAATGAATCTTGATAATTTTCCGCCACCAGAAGAACAACTAAAGAAAGGATTATTTTCACGCAAAAAATGAATTCACTCAAAAATTCTTTTTTAATTGCAGCTGCAAAATCTGCTAATATGATTGAATATGAATCAACTATTTCTAAAAAAAAACATGTAAAAATAAAAAAGAAACCTAACCTAAAAAAACAGCTAATAGAAGCAGAAAAAATCTATGCAAAACTAAAAAAAAATCTTTCTAAAAAAGATTTAAAAAGAATTGAAGAACAGATTGCAAATTTAAAACAAAAAATAGAAAAAACATGTGTAGAATTTTCTGAAGAACCAAACCATATAGGAATTGAACCTCCAAGCCTTGACGATTTAGAAGAAGAACTCAATGAAGTCTCAATTAAACCTCCAAGATTAGGAAAAAAATTTGAAGCTCCAGAAATAGATGAACAACCAATGTCTATTGATAAATTTGAAAAAGATAAAGAACAAACAACAAGTCTGCTACGTATTCCTCCCCCACCAAAAAGTTTCTAGAGGTCTTTAGCCATTAAAGTTCTACGGCCATTAGCTTTTGCTCTACCAATCGCTTCTCTTATTAAACTCTTAACTTTTTCGTTTAATGTCTCAGAAAAATCTGTCGCTACATTAAAATCTCCTGCAAGTTCTTTTATCTTTGCTTTCACTATGAATAAATCCGACATGTACATCACCTCAAAATCTCTTAGTTTTAATACATAGATAAAATATCTATTTAAAATTTACGATTTAAAAAAATTATTTGTGAGTATAAATAAAAGATAGTTTTTCCGGAGTGTTTTGCTCTAATTTGCAAAATCCAAATCTTTCAAACTGAATCACAGTACCTTCTTTTAGTTGTTTAACCAAAGGCTCGGCCAGTCCTTTAATAATCTTTTTATCAGGCATCAAGACTTCAACAGTTATTAAATCATCAGATACGGGCAACCAATGAATTATTTTATCACCAATTTTTTTGTAAGATTCATAATCAAGACTATTAAAAACAAAAGAGTTTTTCTTCTTTTTGAAATTCAAACAATCCATTAAACGATATAATTCATTTTCCTTTAATGATTTATAATCTTTTTTTGTAATATAAAAATCTGATTTTGCATTAAGAATTCTCAAACCTTTCTTTGGATTATCAGGATGTAGTTTTAAAGATACTTTTTGATTTGGTGCACCAGCAATAGTTATTCTTACAGGCTCAACAATGAAAAAATACCGATTACATTTTGAATCTAAAAGTCTTTTATTATGAATAATTAAATCATCCCAAGTAAGAGTTGAGTCAGCTTTAGTAATACCTGTACTTAAAACAAACTGTTTTATTGCTTGTGGTAAAAACCCTCTTCTTTTTAATGCAACAAGGGTTGTAAGAGATGGATCATCCCAGCCAAGTAATTTTTCATCAGCAATTAAGTCTCTTATCTTTCTTCCAGAACTTTCAACACCCTCAAGGTTAAATCTTGCAAACTCATATATACTTGTCTCTTTAAAACCTAAAAGTTTTTGAATATATCTTTGAAGTTCATTTCGCATTTCAAACTCTTTGCTTCTGAACCTATAAGTCACACCTTCAACTCCATCCATAATTGCGTTTTCAAAATCATAATTTGGCCAGACAACATAATCAGTTCCAAGTCTTACATGAGGCTCTTTTATTATACGAAAAATTGTTGGGTCTCGCATAGTGCTGTTTTTATGCTTTAAATCTATTTTTAGACGAAGTATTATTGACTCTTCTTCTTTCCTAGACATGTCTCTCCATAAAGATAAGTTTTGCTCAGGGCTTCTATTTCTACAAGAACAGGCTTTTCCTTTCATCCTTGAATTATGGACTTGTTTTTGTGTACACGTACACATATAAGCTTCATCTGATTGGATTACTTTCAATGCAAATTCATAGAACTTATCCATGTAATCAGATGCATAATCAATTTTATCGGGCTTTATACCAAGCCATTCATAATTATCAAGGTGTATTTTATAGAATTCCTCTTTTGCCAGCTTAGGATTAGTATCTTCAAAACGTAGTATGAACTTGCCATTATTTCTTTTTGCATATTCATAGTTTATAAGCAAAGCTTTTGCATGACCAATATGAGGATACTTACTCGGCTCGGGAGGAAAAGCAGTTACCACATCACCCTCTGCTTTAAACGATCCGAAAATATCTTTTTTTTTGAATTTCTTTTTTTCAAGAAGTTCGGGAGCCATAGATTCGAGTTGTTTTTTTTGTTCGTCAAGCGATAATGAATTAATCTCTTTTACAATTGCTAAAGCTTTTTTTTGAAGCGCTGGCAAATCATTTTTCACTATGGGATTATCTTTTATAACCGAACCAATAACTGCTCCAGGATTCGCTTTACCATTAAACTTAATTGCGTTTTCTAAAGCATATTTTTTTATTTGCTCTTCCATGATAATCAAGAATAAGAAGATTGATTTATATAACTTTTGAATTAATAAGGAGTGTATTCTTTATTAACGATTAGCCTTTGAAAGGCATCTGCAATGCATTCGCCTGAATTTATTAAATTATAACAATTAATTGGTTTAATGTTTTCATCAGGTATTGGAGTTATCATATTAGAATGCTCTCTACATTCGTGCAAATATTCTTTTACAACGGTAAGTTTTCCTTTATCAGGACCTGATTTTATAATCATTAAACGAGGTTCGCCTTTACCTAGTCGCAAGTTATCTTGAATCTGCGGATACTTCTTATGATATTGCTCATTAAGATGATTTATTGCTTCTACCAAAACCCCGTTTTCTACTTGATTAAAAGACAACTTTAAACACCATTTTATTTATATTTTAAGAAGTATTTCATTTCAACTTTTAATAATGCGTTTTTTTCTGACGGTCTGGAAATTAAGAATTGTTCTTTTATATCATAATTAACTTTTGATGCTTTTTTTCTTAGTTTTGCAAGATCTCTTTTCATAAAGATTTCTGAAAGCGTTACAGCATTGTTTATTAGATAGTTATCATTTTGTGTTCTCGAGACATCATCTATAGATACAAAACTGGTTTTATTCGGTTTTGACATCTCTAAAAAAAGTTCACCTATCCCAAAAACCATCTCTGATAGGTATGAATCTCTGATTTTGTGGTCTATTTTCAAATCATAAAGCACAGTTGCTGGATTTGAGCCATTGTATAAAGCGAATGGAACTCTGTGTTCGTGTTCTGCTATTAGTGTTAACATATCTCTATTTATCTTATCAAGCTCTGCATCAAGAATGATATTTAAATCCTTGTAAGGTGTTATCTTGGTAAACTTTGTTTCCAAAAGCTTTTTTGATTTTAGAAATGAATCCATTTTATACTTGGGGATGATGTGATGTTTTTAAAAGTTTGTATTTAGAACCTATTTTTAAATAGTAACAATTTGTTTAAATGATACGAACAAATTCAACAACAATAATTTTTTAAACAGATAAATTTTCTTTTAAACATTATGGGCTTGTAGCTCAGCCTGGCAACGGTTTCGTCCGTTTCAAAAAAAGCTAACGATGAAACGTTAGGCAATAGAGCGTCCGGTTGGCATACAATAAAGACTATTCTTTTTTGAATCAGTCCTGCATCCAGAAATCGGGAGGCCTCGGGTTCAAATCCCGACAAGTCCACATTTTTATCAAAAAAAAGAGTTTTTCAATATGAAATTAGGCATAATCTCAGACACACACGATAATGTAGAAAATATCTTAAAAGCCGTCAAAGTTTTTAAAGAAAGAAGTGTTGAACTCGTGATTCATTGTGGTGATGTTATTGCACCTGTAAGTGTTGGTTTCTTCGAAGGTTTAAAAGTCTGGTTTATGAAGGGCAATTGTGATGGTGATGTTGAAAACATAACAAGGTTTGCTGAAAAAATTGGTGGAAAATTTTTAGGTGTTAATACAGAATTCAAGTTCAATGATAAGTTTTTTGGTGTCGTGCACGGTAATAATAAGTTGATTCTTGAAAAAATGATTAATTCTGAAACTTATGATTATGTTTTGCATGGTCATACACATAAAAAAAGAGATGAGATTGTTGGTAAAACCAGAGTTATAAATCCGGGGAGTCATTATTATGGTGATGAGGGAACAATCGCAATTCTCGATGTTTCTTCTGATAAGTTAGAATTTGTCAAACTATAACCACTAGCAAGTAGTTAAAAATAGTAACATTTATAAACTAATTCTATTTACTAAAATAAATGACACTCTCAAAAAAAGAACTAAGATTAATAAACGCGCTGGAAAGCATGACAAACCTACCAGAAATCCTGGGAAAAGCACTAGAAGACAGCGTAATAACACAAACATACATGAAACAAAAAGTAGAAGAATACTTCGAAAAACAACCAGAAACAGCAGACATATTCTACAAAGCACTACAACAAATAGGACAAGAAAAAATAACACAACAAGTAGAAAAAAAATTCCGAGAAACAATAGAAAACAATAAACCAATCATATTAAATGAAAAGCCAGAACAAAATTATAAACTAATAGGTGAATTCAGCATAGATGGACAAATCCAGGGAGTATTTTATCAAGGATACATTCGCACACGAACATTAGGAACAGGGAAAACAATAACATTATTTACTCAACACAGCAACCACGAACATGTTGCAACCAATCTCTCAAACAAACTAAAAACAAAATTCATACAAGAAAGCTTAGAAAAAGCAGTAGGATTCAAAGCAGATGCGATGTACATGAATGAAGCAAACTTCACAATAACAAAAGACGAAAACGCAAAACCCGATTCACACCACAACCCAATAGAAGTATACGGAATACAAAACGTTTTTGTTTACAAAAAAGATATGAACCGCTAACAAAAAAAATATTTTTCTTTTTTTCGTAACATTTAAATTCTAAGACATTCATAAAAAAATCACTAATAATTTTAAGAAGGTGATATTATGAAAAAATTAATAACAATAATTATCTGTTTAGCGCTAATTCTAGCAATAAGTGCATGCTCAAAAAACAAAAATGAACAAGTACAAAACACGACTTCCGAAGAAGAGCTAGAAGATATGAATGAAAATTTAATTGGAGAAGAGCAGATTGTGAATGAAGAACCCCCTTCTGAAGAAACAGAACCGCAACCAGAGGAAGAACAAGAAACAACAACATCCGCAAAAGAATACAACATAAAAGAACTAATTGTTGAAAGAAGAATCGGCGAGTATGAGTTTGAAGAAAGCAGCATCAAAAAAAACAAATTATTCGGCAGCAAAAACTTTGATTATTACATTGGAGAATACAGCTTTGGAAACACAAAAACAACAGTTTCAATATTGATTCCAAGCGATGCAAAAGCAATAAATACATTCAATTCATTAGTAAAAGTAACTGATGAAGAAAAATACGAACTATTAGATGATGAAGACAATGACTATCTTGAATACGACGTTTATTTCAACCCTTATGAAAATAAATACATTTGGATGTCAAAAGAAAAACTAATACTAATAGAATACCCCATCGGAACAGATCTCTTAGAAAGATACTTAGAAAAATATCCAACAACAGTCATAAAAGGAAACTATGAAAATGAAGAAGTCGGAATAGAACTCACAACAAACGAAGATGAAAAAATAATTTTCTTAAACAACAACCAATACATTATTTCACTCGTCAACCTAGACACCACCAATAATGAAGCAACATTAAAAGTCAATAATGAAGAAAAGACAATGAAAGAAAACGAGCGAGGACCAGCAGGTGATCTTTTAATAGAAATAACAAACATTCAAAGCGATAAACTACAATTAAACATTGAAACAGAACTTGCTGAAAAAGACAAATGGATTATGAATATCGGAGAAACAAAAGAATTCAAAATGCTCGGAAAAACCAACACCTTAGAATTCACAGGAGCAAATTCAGAAGGAAACAGCGTTATAGTAAAAATCAACGGTGAATTAAAAACCATAAAAGAAGGTCAAGCAAAAGCCACAGATGACTTGGAAGTAAAACTAGAAAGCTTATTTATCAGCAACATAGGACTGCAGCAAACAACAGCAACATTCAGTGCATGGCCAAGAAGTTAGAAAAGATAGTATAGTCACAAACTAAAAGGTTGAGAATTATCGACTAATTTTGAGAGCTAAACAATTATTCTTTTATTTTAACACCCATTATTTTTTCCAATTTTCCATAGCATCTCAAAGTGTTTTTTTTACGCTTCTGCTATTTCTTTGCTTTTTATCATTATTCCAAATGGTTGTGTTCCCCACATGATTATCGAGACTTTTTCTCCATAGATGTTTGTTGATGAGTTTGATGTGAATTCTTTAGGTAGTATTTTTACTTGTGTGTGTTTTAGCTTGTCTAGTTTATTTGCTCTTTCTTTAGCTTCTTCGCTCATTAAGATTCTGTACTTTATTTCTTCTTCTTCTCTGAATTTGTAAAATTTTTATACAAATAGTTGTATATATCTGTTTGGGAGTAAAATCTTACATTAGTTTCTTGACTGGATTTTAACAATAAGAAATAAGTTTCCAGTTCCTTATGGTCAATAATTCGGAGTAATCTGCTAATTAATCGAAGCAGTTCAGATGATAAGTAAAAATAACGAAGTTTGTTTATTATGAGATAAAAGCCCTCTCTATTTTCTTTTTTTAGAAACACTAAGAAATCAAAGATTTCTGGTGCCCTAAAAATTTTCAATTTTTATGGAAAGAAACAAAAAATCTTACGCCCCTCTTGTCCTTCGGATATATAGACTCCCTACGGTCGAATGAAAATAGTGAAAATTTAACTCTTCAGTTTCCCTTCGGAACGTTGCATTAAACCTCGGTTTTCTCTTCGAGAAAAAACGTATAACACCGATTATACACAATTTAGCCTGACACTCGAAAAATATATAAATTAAGCATCTTTCCTGAATCTGAGTGAGAGTGATATAATGTCAAACAAAACTATAGATTTAAAAGTAAAAGTGTTAAGAACTTCAGTGGATGCAATTGTTCGATTATCAGAAAAAGATGGAATGACAAAAACTGAAGAAATCAACGAAGCACTAAGAGTATATACCTCCTTAAGACAACATAAAGATTCAGGAAAGAAAATTCTAATATATGATGAAGCAAAAGATAAATATCAACAAGTTCTATTTGCTCCATACGTGCCAAGCTAAACTACCGGTACTCGCTTCGCTACGGAACATTGCACTAAAATAATCCCTAACGGGAGAGTTTAACACACCTTATGTGCAATATTACTCGAGCTGGTGCAAGATTTGTTGAATTTCATAATTAGGTTACACTTCTAATATTTAGCTAAATTTTTGTTTTTCGGTGATATTATGTAAACATTAACCGAGAAGAAAAGAAAATGGGTGATAAGGCAATTCAGGTCAGGCAGAAGTGCAACTTCTATAGCTAAAATACAAAAAGTTAGCAGGCAACAAGTGTATAGGCTGGCTAATAGGTTCAAAAAAGAATGAACACTGCATATAAGATCAAAAAACCGGGAAGACACCCAGAACAGATTAGCCCTAATTTTGCTAAAAAAGTAGTGTATCTAAGGAACACAACTGATTACGGAAGCGTAAAACTTCATGTTGTCCTCAAAAGAGCAGAT